>JBHGAT010000041.1:0-10122 GCA_041946645.1 Candidatus Velamenicoccus archaeovorus
GCCGCGTGGTGCCCCGGATCGAGGCGGTCTACGCGCGGGCCCTCGGGCGGGCCACGGCCCGGGGGCCCGGGCGCCACCCCGGTTGCTAGGATGCGCCCGATGGTCGCCGTGTGGGTGGTCCTCGGCCTGGTCGGGCTGGTCCTGCTCCTCGGCGTGCTCCTGTTCAACCGCCTGGTGTCGCTGCGCAACCGCGTCGACAACGGCTGGTCGCAGATCGACGTCCAGCTCCGCCGCCGGTACGACCTGATCCCCAACCTGGTCGAGACCGTGCAGGGCTACGCGGCGCACGAGCGCGAGCTGTTCGAGACCGTGGCCGAGGCGCGCTCGCGCGGCCTGTCCGCCTCCACCGTGGGCGACCAGGCCCGGGCCGAGAACCAGATCACCTCGGGCTTGCGCCAGCTCCTGGCCGTGGCCGAGAGCTACCCCGACCTCAAGGCCAACCAGAACTTCCTGGCGCTGCAGGAGGAGCTCACGGCCACCGAGTCGAAGATCGCCTACGCCCGCCAGTTCTACAACGACCAGGTGATGCGGCTGAACACGCTCGTCCAGTCCTTCCCCTCCAACGCCGTGGCCCGGCTGTTCCGGTTCGGGCCGCGCGAGTTCTTCGACATCGACGAGCCCGCCCGCGGACCGGTGCAGGTCGACTTCCCGAGCTAGCCGTGTACGAGCAGATCGCTGCGAACAAGCGCAAGACGGTCGTGCTCGTCCTCGGCGCGCTGATCCTCCTCGGCGCCGTGGGCTACGTCCTCGGCCTGCTGTACCGGAGCGGGCCGGCGGGCCTGGTGATCGCGCTGATCGTGGCGCTCGTCATGTCGATCGGGTCCTACCGGTACGGCGACAAGGTGGTGCTGGCCTCCTCGCGGGCTCGCGAGGTGACGCCCGAGGAGCAGCCGCGCCTGCACAACGTCGTGGAGGGCATCGCGATCGCCGCGGGCCTGCCCAAGCCCCGGGTCTACGTGGTGCCCGAGCAGGCCCCCAACGCGTTCGCCACGGGGCGCGACCCCGAGCACTCGTCGATCGCGGTGACGCAGGGGCTCCTCGACATGATGGACCGGGTCGAGCTCGAGGGCGTGATCGCGCACGAGCTCTCGCACGTGCAGGACCGCGACATCCTGCTGGGCACGGTGGTGGCCACGCTGGTCGGCGCGGTGATCCTGATCTCGGAGTTCTTCATGCGCACGTGGTGGTGGGGCGGTCTGGGCGGCCGGCGGGGCGACGACCGGAGCGGCGGCACGGCGGAGGCCCTCATCTTCGCGCTGGGGTTCCTGCTGCTGATCCTGGCCCCGATCTTCGGGCAGATCATCCGGCTGGCCGTCTCCCGGCAACGGGAGTACCTGGCCGACGCGCAGGGCGCGATGCTCACGCGGTACCCGCCGGGGCTCGCGTCGGCCCTGCGCAAGATCGCCGGGGCGCCCCACGCGATGCGCTCGGCCAACAACGCGACGGCCCACCTGTGGCTGGAGCAGCCCTCCCGGTACCAGGGCGAGAAGATGGGCGCGATGGAGAAGCTCTTCTCGACGCACCCGCCGATCTGGGACCGCATCGCGCGGCTCGAGGAGATGTGACGAGGTTCCGAGCCGCCTTCGTTGAGGTAGCCCCGATCTCCGGGTAGCATCGGCCTCCCCTGCGACGCCCGCGCACCCCCCCAAGGAGGTCGATCCCGTGACGCTCTCGCGCCGTGGCAAAGCGCTCCTCGCCGGCGGTCTGGTCGCCGCCGTCGCGTTGCTCTCGGTGGCGTTCTTCGCGCTGTTCCCCGACCGCGCACCGGCGTTCGTCCGCACCGCGATGCGCAGCGTGGGGCTGGCCGAGGAGCCGCCCCCGCCGCCCGACTGCCCGCTCACCGGACGCCCCGCCCCGGGTGGGAAGGTCCCCGACCGCCCGGCGCTCGCGATCAAGGTGGAGAACCTCCCCGACGCGCGTCCGCAGTCGGGCCTGGACCGGGCCGACGTGGTCTACGAGGAGCCGGTCGAGGGCGGGATCACCCGGTTCATCGCGGTCTACCAGTGCCACCAGGCCAAGGTCGTGGGGCCGGTGCGCTCGGGGCGGACCACCGACGCCGGCGTGCTGGTGCAGTACGGGCGTCCCGCGCTCGGCTACGCCGGCGGCGCCCCGCTCGTGGAGCGGACGATCGACCAGGCCGGCATCGTCGACGTGAGCTACGACGTCGCGGTGAGCGCCTACGCGCGCCACGACGACCGACCCGCGCCGCACAACCTGTACACGAGCACCCAGGCGCTCTGGAAGGCCGCGGCCGAGGTGGAGAACGGGGGCCGCGTGCCCCGGCCGGTGTTCACGTACGCCGCTCAGCTCGAGGGCCGGAGCAAGCGCGTCCGGACGATCCACCTGCCGTTCTCGTCGTACTCGGACGTGTTCTGGACGTGGAGCGCCAAGGACCGCGCGTGGCTCCGGTCGCACGGCACCGAGCCGCACCTGCTGACCGACGGGCGGCAGGTCTCGGCCGCCAACGTCGTGGTGATGCAGGTCCAGGTCACCACGGGGACGATCGTCGACGCCGCGGGGAACCCCTCGCCGGAGGTCCGGCTCACCGGCTCGGGCAAGGCGTACGTGTTCCGGAACGGCCGGTCGGTCGCCGGGCGGTGGGAGCGCGCCTCGCTCGACGACGTCACGACGTTCGTGGCGAAGGACGGCTCGACGATCGCGCTCGCTCCCGGCGTGACCTGGGTGGAGCTGCTGCCCGCGACGATCCCGGTGCAGACCGAGCGGTAGCCGGCCGCGCCGTGGTGGGCGCGCGGACCAGGGCCGTTGGTCTCGGCGGGCTCGGGACCCGGCGGTACACTGGAGTCGGTCGTGCTCGAGGAGGGAGATCCGTGGAACGCGAGACCGGCACCTTCCGCGTGAAGTCCGGCTTGGCCGAGATGCTCAAGGGCGGCGTGATCATGGACGTCACCAACGCCGAGCAGGCCAGGATCGCCGAGGACGCGGGGGCGTGCGCCGTCATGGCGCTCGAGCGGGTCCCGGCCGACATCCGGGCCGAGGGCGGCGTCGCGCGGATGGCCGACGCCACCAAGGTCGAGGAGATCATGAACGCCGTCTCGATCCCCGTGATGGCCAAGGCGCGGATCGGGCACTTCGTGGAGGCCCAGATCCTCCAGGCCCTCGGCGTCGACTACATCGACGAGTCGGAGGTCCTCACGCCGGCCGACGAGGAGCACCACATCGACAAGTGGGCGTTCACGGTCCCGTTCGTGTGCGGGGCCCGGAACCTCGGCGAGGCCCTCCGCCGGATCGCCGAGGGCGCGGCGATGATCCGCACCAAGGGGGAGGCCGGCACCGGCAACGTGGTCGAGGCCGTGCGCCACCAGCGCACGATGCTGAAGGAGATCGGCTGGGTCGGGAGCCTCCGGCCCGAGCAGCACGTCTCGGCGGCCAAGGAGCTCGGCGCGCCGGTCGAGCTGGTCCGGATGGTGGCCGAGGCCGGCACGCTGCCGGTGGTGAACTTCGCCGCCGGCGGGATCGCCACACCCGCCGACGCCGCGCTGATGATGCAGCTCGGCGTGGACGGCGTGTTCGTGGGCTCGGGCATCTTCAAGTCCGAGGACCCGGCCCCGCGGGCCCGGGCCATCGTCGAGGCCACCACGCACTTCAACGACCCCGAGGTCCTGGCCAAGGTCTCGCGCGGGCTCGGCGAGCCCATGCCCGGCCTGGACATCAAGGAGCTCGGCGAGGAGGGCCTGCTCCAGGTCCGCGGCTGGTAGCCGTGAAGGCCGGCGTCCTCGCGTTGCAGGGTGACGTCCGCGAGCACGCACGGGCGCTGGCCGGAGCCGGGGCCACCCCGCTCGAGGTCCGCACCGTCGAGGACCTGTCCCGGGTCGACGCGCTGGTGATCCCCGGCGGGGAGTCCACGACGATCTCGAAGCTGGCCCGCTCCGCCGGGCTGGTCGAGCCCATCCGGGAGCGGGCGGCGGCCGGCATGCCGATGCTCGGCACCTGCGCGGGGATGATCGTGATGGCCGCCGAGGTCGAGGGCGGGGAGCCCTTGCTCTCGCTGGTGGACGTGGCCGTCCGCCGCAACGCGTACGGGCGGCAGGTCGACTCCTTCGAGGCGGACGTGGACGTGGAGGGCGTGGACCACCCCGTCCGCGCGGTGTTCATCCGCGCCCCGGTCGTGGAGCGGGTCGGTCCGGCGGCCCGCGTGCTGGCCACCCACGAGGGGCGCCCGGTCGTGCTCGAGCAGGGGAACCTGGTGGTGGCATCCTTCCACCCGGAGCTGGTCGGCGAGACCCGACTCCACGCGTACGTGCTGGCCAAGGGGTAGCCGATGTCCGGACACTCCAAGTGGAGCACGATCAAGCGCAAGAAGGGCGCGCAGGACGCCAAGCGCAGCAACCTGTTCGCCAAGCTCCTGCGGGCCGTCGAGGTGGCCGCGCGCGAGGGCGGCGGCAGCGTCGAGGGCAACATGACCCTGGCCTCGGCGGTGGAGAAGGCCAGGGACGCCTCGGTCCCGAACGAGAACATCGAGCGCGCGATCAAGCGCGGGACCGGCGAGCTGGCGGGGGGCGCCCGGTACGAGGAGGTCACGTACGAGGGCTACGGGGCCGGTGGCGTGGCGCTGTTCGTCGAGTGCCTGACCGACAACCGCAACCGCACGGCGCAGGACGTCCGGCACGCGTTCAGCCGCAACGGCGGCAACCTCGGCGAGACCGGGAGCACCGCGTGGATGTTCACGCGCAAGGGCGTGATCCAGATCGAGAAGGAGGCCGTCCCCGACGAGGAGCGGCTGCTCGAGCTGGCGATGGAGGCGGGCGCCGAGGACCTGGCCGACGCCGAGAGCACCTGGGAGATCACCACGGACCCGGCCTCGCTGGCCGCGGTGCGCGACGCGATCGGGACGGCCGGGGTCGAGGTGGTCTCGGCCGAGCTGACCATGGTGCCGCAGAGCCAGGTGCCGGTCGAGGGCGGCCAGGCCCGCCAGGTGCTCGCGCTGATGGAGGCCCTCGAGGACCTCGACGACGTCCAGAACGTCTACGCCAACTTCGACATCCCCGAAGCGGTGATGGCCGAGGCCGGCTGAGCCGGCCGTGGCCGTTGCCCGCGGGTGCCACGTCGCCTAGAGTTCGGCGCACACCGATCGAGGGGGTCTCCATGCCACGTCCCGCCGGGGGGGCTCGCGTCCGCGTGCTCCTCGTCTCCGCGATCGCCGTCCTCGGCACGGTCGCGACGGCCGCCGGCCCGGGCCGCGCGGCCACCACCACCCTCCGCGACCGCACCGTGACCGGCCGGATCTCGGAGACGCCGATGATCGGGGCCGAGGAGCCGGGCGAGGGCCCCAAGGAGCGGTTCGAGGCCCTCGAGGCCGCCGAGCAGTACTACTTCGTCCGGTCGCTGCCCGGTGAGGTCGTGCCGGTGGCCGCGTTCCAGGCCGCCAGGGCGGAGGCCGCTGGGATCGCGTCCGTCGGCGGCGCCTGGACCGAGATCACGGACCAGCCCTACCAGTCGGACGCCACGCACTACCGGGACCCCGTCTACTCCAACTCGGGCGGGGGCTCGGGCTTCGTGGCCGGTCGGATGCAGGGCGTGGCCGTCGACGGCTCCACCGTCTACGCTGCGGCGTCGGACGGCGGTGTCTGGAGGTCCATCGATCGGGGCGCCCACTGGACCCAGGTCGGAGACGATCTGCCCAGCCTGTCGGGCGGCTCGATCGCCGTGAACCCCGACGACCACTCGGTCTGGTTCGGGACCGGCGAGGCCAGCACGGCCTACGAGAACTACGCCGGGCTCGGCGTCTACCGCTCGACCGATCGCGGAGCGAGCTGGCGCAAGGTCGGCGGGGGCGAGCTCGACGGCAGCATGATCGGGACCCTCGCGTTCGACGACCGGGAGTTCGTGTTCGCGGCCACGAGCTACGGCGTGTTCCGGCACGCGACGACGGGCAGCATGGCGAAGCGCTGGCAGAGGGTGCTGCAGCCGGGGACGCCGGGACCGTACGGGTTCACGTTCGCCAACGACGTCGCCGTCCGTCCCGGCACCGGCGGCCGCACGGTGATCGCCACGCTCGGCTGGCGGACCGGCAAGGTCGACTACTCGGGCTTCTACGCGTCCAACCGGTTCGGCCGCACGGGCACCTGGCACGAGGTCCACACGAGGGGCAAGCTGCGCTCGAGGTACATCGGCCGGGCCAGCTTCGCGTACTCGGCGGACGGCGGACGCCTGTACGCGCTGGTCGAGTCGTGGCAGTACGCGCTGTCCAAGCCCTCGGCGCTGTACGGGATCTTCGTGTCGAAGGGCGGTGACGTGCGGGGGCCGTGGCAGCGCAAGGCCACCTGGCACACGCTGGCCAGGTCCGGATCCGCGCTCGAGCCCTACGGGGGCTCGTACGCTCCGGGCGTGCAGGCCTGGTACAACCAGGCGATCGGCGTGGACCCGAACGACCCGGACCACGTGTACGTGGGATTGGAGGAGGTCTTCGAGACCACCGACGGCGGGAGCGAGTGGCTGGCCGTCGGGCCGTACTGGAACTTCACGCTGAAGTGCTTCAAGGAGGGGCCCGAGAGCTGCCCCAACACGACCCACCCGGACCAGCACGGCGTGGCGTTCGCGGGCGGCGACGTGTACGTCACCAACGACGGGGGCGTCTACCGGCGTCCGCTGTCGCGGCACACGCAGGGCCACTGGACCAACCTGAACGAGACCCTGCACACGCTCCAGTACTACTACGCGGGCATCGGCGCCCTGGGCAACGGCGACGCCTACTGGGGCGGTCTGCAGGACAACGGGGTGAGCTTGCTCCTGCCCGGCGCCGGGCGGCAGGTCTCGCCCTTCGGCGGCGACGGTGGCGACGTGATCGTCGACCCCTCCAACGGCGAGCGGGCGGTGGTCGAGTACACCGACCTCGACATGGCCCTGACCACCAACGGCGGCGTCTCCGACGGGTCCGACGTGGCCTTCCGGGAGATCTCGCCGTCGTGCTTCTCGTTCACGTACGTGCCGGACCCGTGCGACCCCAACCCTCGGTTCATCTCGCCGTTCGAGGCGGACCCCCGGGCGCCGAACACGCACTGGGTGGCCGCCGGCGAGTTCGTCTGGGAGACCACCCAGGGCTGGGACACGACGTGCTCCGACACGGCGTGCGACTGGACGATCACCCACGACGTGGGGAAGGGCTTCAGCACCACCGAGCTCGCCGTCGACGGCAGCACGATCTACGCCGGCTGGTGCGGCGGCCCGAGCGACTGCAACCCCGGCGGGTTCCGCTCGGGCATCGACACCAACTACGGGGGGTCGTGGCACCGCGTGGCCGGCGAGAACGGCAACGGCGGGGACCCGCTGCCCAACCGCTACGTGTCGGGCCTGGCCATCGACCCGAGCGACCCGGGGCACGTGTTCGTGTCGTACGGCGGGTACGAGCGCCGGTGGATCCACGGCGGCGGGATCGGGCACGTCTTCGAGTCGACCGACGGCGGGACGACATGGACCGACGTGACGGGCAATCTGCCGGACGTCCCCACCGCCGACCTCCGGATCGCCGGCGACGGCCTCGTGCTGGCCACCGACCTCGGCGTGTACACGGCGACCCTGGCCGATCCGACCTCGTGGTCGCGCCTGGGCACCGACCTGCCGAACGTCGGCGTCAACAGCATCACGGTCTCGCCGGACGGCAGCTACGTGGTCGCGGTCACGCACGGTCGCGGCCTGTGGAGCATCCCCACGCCGTAGCGGTCGGGGGGAGCGGGGCCCGGCCCCGCTCCCCCCGTCCCCGGCGGTCGTTGCCCGGGTCCCCGGGCGCCCCTAGACTGAACACATGTTCGAAGGCGGGTGCGTGCTGGGCGCCGACCCCGGCGTCGCCGCCACCGGGCTGGCCGCCGTGACCCGCTCGGGGGGGCGCGTCCGCGTCCTGTGGTCGCGGACCGTGCGGACCCCGGCCGACCTGGAGGAGCCGCTCCGGCTGCGGCGGCTGTTCGAGGCGGTGACCGAGGCGCTGGCGGAGCAGCGGCCCGGGAGCGTGGCCGTCGAGCGCGTGATGTGGGGCACCAACCAGACCAGCGCGATGTCCGTGTCCCGGGCCACCGGCGTGATCCTGCTGGCCGCCGCGATGGCCGGGGTCGCCGTCGAGGAGTACCTGCCGGCCGAGGTCAAGGTGGCGGTGACCGGGATGGGCGGAGCGGGGAAGGATCGGGTCCGCCACGCGCTGGCCAACGCCCACCGCGTGGAGGGCGTTCCGGCGCAGGCCGACGCCGCCGACGCGGTGGCCGTGGCCCTGTGCCACCTGCAGCAGGGACGGCTCCGCGCGGCGGCGCGGGCCGCCGGGGTGGCCAGGTGATCGCCTTCCTCGACGGGACCGTGGCCCACAAGGCCGGGGGCCACGCCGTGATCGACGTCGGTGGGGTCGGCTACGACGTCCTCGTGCCCGCCTCCACCGTGGGCAAGCTGCCGCCGGTGGGGGCGCGGGCCCGGCTGTTCACCCGCCTGGTCGTCCGCGACGACGCGATGGTGCTGTACGGGTTCGCCACGCAGGACGAGCGGAGCGTGTTCGACCTCTTGGTGACGGTCACCGGCGTGGGGCCCAAGGTGGCCCTCTCGTTCCTGTCGGTGCTCGCCCCCGACGCGCTGCGGCGGGCCGTGGCGGCGGGGGACCTGGCCGCCCTGACGCTGGTCCCCGGCGTGGGGAAGAAGGTGGCCCAGCGGGTGGTGCTCGACCTCAAGGACAAGCTCGGCGGCGAGGTCGTGGTGGTCGAGGGACCGCTGGCCGACGTGCGCGAGGCCCTGCTGGCGCTGGGCCTGACGCCGCAGGAGGCCGGCGAGGCCCTGACCGGGCTCGACGGCGACCGACCCGTCGAGGAGCTCCTGCGCGAGGCCCTCCAGCGCGTCGGTCGGGGGTAGGGTTCGGGGGAGGAGCGTCGTGACCGAGGAGCCCACACCGGACCGCGTGGTCGAGCCCGAGCTCTCGCCCGAGGAGCGCGAGTTCGACGCCGCGCTCCGCCCCCGCACGCTCGACGAGTTCGTGGGGCAGGAGCGGATCAAGGAGCAGCTCGGCCTGCTGATCGACGGCGCCCGGGCCCGCGGCGAGACCGTCGACCACCTCCTGTTCTCGGGGCCGCCGGGCCTGGGCAAGACCACGCTGGCCGGCATCGTCGCGAACGCCCTGGGGGTGGGGTTCCAGCCCACCTCGGGCCCGGCGCTCGACCGCCCCGGCGACCTCGCGGCCATCCTCACCAACCTCGAGGAGGGCGACGTCCTGTTCGTGGACGAGATCCACCGGATGCCCCGCGCGGTGGAGGAGGTCCTGTACCCGGCGCTCGAGGACTTCAAGCTGGACGTGGTGCTGGGCAAGGGGCCCAGCGCCCGCAGCATCCGCCTGGACCTGCCCCGGTTCACGCTGGTCGGGGCCACCACGCGCCCCGGCCGGATCACCCTGCCGCTCCGCGAGCGGTTCGGGTTCTCGCCCCGCCTGGACTACTACGCGGCCGAGGAGCTCGGCCGGATCGTCCGCCGCTCGGCGGGGATCCTGGAGGTCGCGGTGGACGCCGAGGGGGCGGCCGAGATCGCCCGCCGCTCCCGGGGCACGCCCCGGGTGGCCAACCGGCTGCTCCGGCGGGTCCGCGACTTCGCCGAGGTCCGGCACGACGGCGCCATCACCGGCGACGTGGCCCGCCGCGGCCTGGCGGTGTTCGAGGTCGACGAGCTCGGCCTGGACAAGGTGGACCTGGCCATCCTGGGCACGGTGGTCGACAAGTTCGGGGGCGGTCCCGTCGGCCTGTCCACGCTGGCCGCGGCGGTGGGGGAGGAGACCGACACGATCGAGGACGTGTACGAGCCCTACCTGCTGCAGCTCGGGTTCCTCACGCGCACGCCCCGGGGCCGGGTGGCCACCGAGCGGGCCTACCGGCACCTGGGCTCGACGCCCGAGGGCGTGCTGCCCCTGGCGTGACCCCTGGAGCGGCGCGGTAGCCTGTATGCTGCGGGTTCGTCCCCGACCAGCCGCACGAAAGGCGCCCATCCGATGATCCAGCTCCTCGCGCAGAACTCGACCTCGTCCCAGGGCGGCTCGCTCCTGTCGCTCCTCGTGCCGCTCCTGCTCATGGGGGTGGTCTTCTACTTCCTGCTGATCCGCCCGCAGCGGAACCGGGCCCGCCAGCAGCAGGCCGTCCTGTCGAGCCTCGAGGT
>JBHGAT010000410.1:0-1941 GCA_041946645.1 Candidatus Velamenicoccus archaeovorus
CCTCCTCGAGCCGGGAGGAGATGGCCTCGGTGGTCCAGGGCTCGACGGTGGCCAGGGCCTCGGCCACGGTGAGCAGGTAGCCCGGGGGGGCCTTCGCGATCTCGGCGTTCGCCTTCTCGTCGGGGACGACGTCGTCGGTGAAGAGGAAGCGGAGCAGGTCGACCGACTGCGTCAGGTGGTGCATCCGCTCCTTCACCAGCGGCATGGCTCGCCGGAGCAGCACCGGCTCGGGCGAGAGCCCGGCCGCCGAGAGGAAGTGGAGGCATCGCGCGGCCAGGTCGTCGTCCTCGAGCGACCGGACGTAGTGGTTGTTCATCCACTCGAGCTTGTCCACGTCGAACCGCGCGGGGTTCTTCGAGACGCGCTCGAGCGTGAACGCCTCCACGAGCTCGTCGCGCGAGACGAACGTGGTTTCGGCGTCCTTGGACCAGCCGAGCAGCGCGAGGTAGTTCATCAGCGCCTCGGGCAGGAAGCCCTGCTCGCGGAACGCCTCCACGCTGGTCGAGCCGTGGCGCTTCGACAGCGGCTTGCCGTCGGCCCCGTTCACCTGCGGCACGTGCGCGTACCGGGGCGGCGTGCCCCCCAGGGCCTGGATCACCGCCGTGTTGCGGGGGGCGCTGTCCAGCAGGTCGTCCCCCCGGATCACGTGCGTGATCCCCATCAGCATGTCGTCCACCGCCACGGCCAGCAGGAACACCGGCGATCCGTCCGAGCGCAGGAGCACGAAGTCCTTCAGATGGCCCGGCGCCCACCGGACCTCCCCCTTCACCAGGTCGTCGGTGCGCCACTCGACCTCGGGCATCCGGAACCGCACCGCGTGCGGCCGGCCCTCCGCCTCGAACGCGGCCCGCTCGGCCGCCGTGAGGTTCCGGCACCGGTCGTTCGGCGGCGGCGCTCCCCGCGCGAGCGCGTCGCGGCGCCGCTCCTCGAGCTCGGCCTCCGTGCAGTAGCAGGGGTACGCGTCGCCCTGCGAGAGCAGCCGCTCGGTCATCTCCCGGTAGAGGCCCAGGCGCTGGGACTGCCGGTACGGGGCATGGGGGCCGCCGACGTCGGGCCCCTCGTCCCAGTCGATGCCGAGCCACCGCAGCGCCCCGAGCACGCCGTGGTAGGCCTCCTCGGTCACGCGGCTCACGTCCGTGTCCTCGACCCGCAGGACGAACGAGCCGCCGTGGTGCCGCGCGAAGGCCCAGCTGAACAGCCCGGTCCGGGCGTTCCCGACGTGGAGCGACCCCGAGGGGGCGGGCGCGAACCGGGTCCGGACGGTCACGACGCCACCGGGTTGGACAGGACGCCGATCCCCTCGATCTCGACCTCGACCGTGTCGCCGGCCGAGAGGCGACCGACGCCTTCCGGCGTGCCGGTCAGGATCACGTCGCCGGGCAGGAGCGTGAGGAAGGACGTGATGTGCTCGAGCAGCGTGGCCACGCCGAACGCCATGTCGGCCGTGGTGGCGAACTGGCGCGTCTCGCCGTTCAGGCGCGTCTCGATCCGGACGTCGTTGGGGTCCAGCTCGGTCTCGATCCACGGCCCCAGGGGGCACGAGCCGTCGAACCCCTTGGCCCGGGCCCACTGGTCGTCGGGGCGCTGGAGGTCGCGGAGCGTCACGTCGTTCCCGCAGGTGTAGCCGAGGATGAACCGGGAGGCGTCCTCGGCCGCGACGCTCCGGGCCGGCCGGCCGATCACCACCGCGAGCTCGCCCTCGTAGTCCACCCGGCGGCTGATCGGGAGCAGCGGGATCGGATCGCCCGGCCCGATCACCGCGGTCGAGGGCTTGAAGAACAGGAGCGGCTCCTCGGGCACGTCGTTGCCGAACTCCTGCGCATGCGCGAGGTAGTTGCGGCCCACCGCGACGATCTTCGACGGCAGGACCGGCGCGAGCAGCCGGACGTCGTCGAGCGGGATCTCCTCCCCCGTGGGTACCGGGTTCTCGAAGAACGTGCC
>JBHGAT010000411.1:0-1934 GCA_041946645.1 Candidatus Velamenicoccus archaeovorus
GGATCGCCGCCACGCGATGACCGGCCGAGGAACGAGAGCACGGTGGTCGCCACGTCCCGCGAGGTGACGACCCCATCCCGGCGGGTGGAGTCGGAGGTCAGCGACCGGGGAGCGTCACATCCCGACCCCGCGAGGGCGGTTCCGACGATGGCCGGCGTGCCCTCCGCGAGGATGATGCCCGACAGGCCATCCTCGGCCCAGCGCGACCCGGCGGGCGGATCGGCGGACGCCACGATGACGAGGACGCGATGCACCAGGGGGTCGCGCTGCACGTCGGTCCGTATCCGGTCCGCCAGATCGAGCAGCGCGGAGACGCGCACATCGCCCTCGGGCCCGGCGACGGCCCCGGCGCGCTCGTAGACGAGCCCCGGCATGGGGACGGCGGACGATCCCCCGTCCCCGATCAGGAACCGCTCGATCTGCCGGAGCGGAAGGCGATCGGACAGCAGCCCTGCTCCGCCCTCGGCGGCCAAGCACCGCATCGGCGCCACCCGGAGCAGCTGCTCCATCGAGGCTCGGTCGAGCACCGTCACGTACGCAGCTCGACCGTGGGGGCCGGTCCGCCCCCAGGCGGGCGAGGCCAGGCCCACCGTGACGCACGATGCGAGCAGCACGCCGGCCGCTCGCCGGGTCGCGGTCACGGGACGGCGGGGGCGAGCTCCCGGCGGCGGCTGACCTCGGCGCCCAGCGACCGCAGCTTGCCGTCGAAGTCCTGGTACCCACGGTCGACGTGGGACATGTCCTCGACCGCGGTGAGGCCGTCCGCGGCGAGCGCGGCGATCACCATCGCCGCGCCGGCCCGGATGTCGAGCGCGCGCACCGGGGCCGAGGACAGGCGCTCCACGCCCCGGATCACGGCGTGATGGCCCTCGGTCCGGATGTCGGCGCCCATCCGGTTCAGCTCGTCCACGAACATGAACCGGCTCTCGAACACGTTCTCGGTCACGATGCTGGTCCCGTCCGCGGCGGCCAGGAGCGCCATCATCTGCGGCTGCAGGTCCGTGGGGAACCCCGGGTAGGGCAGCGTCACGAGGTCGACGGCCAGGGGTCGCCCCTCCAGACCCACCACGATGCCTCCCTCGGTGACCTCGACCTCGGCGCCGGCGTCCGTCAGCTTGGCCAAGACCAGGTCCATGTGGTCGGCCCGCGCACCACGCAGCTCCACCCGCCCCCCGGTGGCGCACGCCGCGATCGCGAAGGTTCCCGCCTCGATCCGGTCGGGGACGACCGTGTGCTCGACCGCGGCGAACCCGGTGGTCCCCTCGACCTCGATCGTGGGGGTCCCCACGCCGTCGATCCTCGCGCCCATCGCCGAGAGGAGGTCGGCCAGGTCGACCAGCTCGGGCTCCCGCGCGGCGTTCTCGATCACCGTCGTCCCGTGCGCGGCCACGGCAGCCATCAGCAGGTTCTCCGTGGCGCCCACGCTGGGGAAGTCCAGCGAGATCACCGCGCCGCGCAGACCGGTGGGGGCCCGGGCGTCCAGGTACCCGTGCTCGGACGAGAACGTGGCGCCCATCCTCTCGAGCCCCCGCACGTGCAGGTCGATCTTCCTGGAGCCGATGTTGCATCCGCCCGGCATGGCCACCCGGGCATGACCGAACCGCGCCAGCAGCGGACCCAGCACCAGGATCGACGCCCGCATCCGGCTGACCAGGTCGTAGGGCGCCTCCACCGAGCGGAGCGGACCCGCGTCCACGATGAGCGCGTCCTCGGACCACTCGACCCCCGCGCCGAGGTGCTCGAGCACCTCCCCCATGGTCAGGCAGTCCTGGATCCGCGGGACGTGGTGCAGGACGGTCCGTCCCTCCGCCAGCAGGGAGGCGGCCATCAGCTTGAGGGCCGAGTTCTTCGCCCCCGCCACCGGCACGGCACCCCGGAGCGGCGTCCCTCCCCGTACCAGGAGCCGGTCCATGACGCCCTCCATCCTAGGCCCG
>JBHGAT010000412.1:0-1932 GCA_041946645.1 Candidatus Velamenicoccus archaeovorus
GCCATCCTGTTATGCTCGGGAAGAACGGGCACCCGCCCGTGATCCGCCGTCGAGCGACCGATCCGATGACCTCCGTCATCGCCTCTCGTTCCCACGGATCGAGAGCGACCGGGAGGAGCGCATTGGACACCTCGACCCGTCCACCCGTCTTCACGTATTCCTGCCCCGTCTGCGGGATCGGACTGGAGCGATCCGACTTCGAGAAGGAGCCGGACGAGTACTCCTGCCCCTTCTGCGGCTCGCGGCTGCGACCGTCCCGAGCCGTCGGGCGGATGGGCTGGGACTCGTGAACCATCACGCAGGACACGGGAGCGGCGGCTACGCCTACGGTCAGCCCGTCAGGGGGAAGATGATCCCGACCTACTCGGCGAAGCGGTCGTGTCAGGCGCCCGGATGCTCGACGAGGCTGTCCATCTACAACGCGTCGGAGCTCTGCTGGCTGCACGACTCCCACATCTCGCGACCCCGACGCTCCCCCACCCGCGACTGAGCAGGGCGCCGAACGGATGCCCGTCTCGCTGTGGCACGGGTGGCCGCTCGAGGGACGGGCTCCGACGCCCACACGGCCCGGGTCGCGACGGGCGGGCGCGCCGCGGCGCTTCCGTCGATCCAGGCTCGTGTGAGGAGACGGCGAGGGAGCCTGGACGGGGCCGCGGCCGAGCGGTGGGCCTGCGAGCGCGCGGTGGAGGAGGCGGTCGGGGGGTGCACCGCCGTGCTCGGCGAGAAGCCCCCGTGCGCGACGCCGGAGGCTTCCGGGCGATCCGCGGCCTCGAGCCGGCGCGGCACCTGGTCCTCCGCTCAACCATGCCGGCTCGGGACGGCGAGCTCACACCAGGCCACCACGGTGCCTTCCTCCTCCACCAGGCTCCAGCGGTCGGAGACCCGGTCGACGAGGAACAGGCCCAGCGTGGGATCTTCCCCGACGGGCTCCGCAGGGAGGGTCGGCGGGAACCACCGGTGCTCCGGATAGCGCACCCTGACCTCCGCCTGCGCCTCGCGGGCGCTGACCTCCAGGTCGATCCCCTCCCCCTCCCGGAGCCCCGCGTGCTCGACCGCGTTGGTGACGAGCTCGCTCACCAGCAACCTCAGGTCCTGGGCCGTCTCCGCCGGGACCCAGGGGGTGAGCGGGGCCAGAGCGTCCCGCGCCATGATCGGTGCGGTGGCGTCGGCGGGCAGCAAGCGACGGACTCGCCTCTTCACGCGCAGGGGTGCGTACCCACCCTCCCGCCGGGGGAAACCGCGGAACCCGGCTCCCCGGCGGCATCTCGCGCCGGAGCGCCCCGACCCCGTGGAGCGTAGACTGCGGCGACGCGGGGTTGATGGGGAGGGAGGGCCTACCGTGGACGACCTCAGCGAGCTGCGCACGTCGGTGTCCGGCGACGTGCTGGGGCCCGAGGATCCCGGCTACGACGAGACGCGCCGGGTCCACAACGGGCTGATCGACAAGCACCCGATGGCGATCGCCCGATGCCGGTCGGCGGCGGACGTGGCCGCGGCGATCGGGTTCGGGCGGACGAGAGGGCTCGAGATCTCGGTGCGCGGGGGCGGGCACAACGTCGCCGGCCGCGCCGTCACCGAGGGCGGTCTGATGATCGACCTCTCGACCATGAAGTCGATCGACGTCGACCCGGACGCCCGGACGGTCCGCGCCGGCGGCGGCGTCCTGTGGTCCGAGTTCAACGAGGCCACCCACGCCCACGGGCTCGCCACCACGGGCGGGATCATCTCGACCACCGGGATCGCCGGGCTCACCCTGGGCGGCGGGTGGGGGTGGCTCATGCCGAAGCTCGGACTGGCCGTCGACAACCTGATCGGGGCGGAGCTCGTGACGGCGGACGGGCACGTGCGCTCGGTCGACGCCGATGGCGAGCCGGACCTGTTCTGGGCCATCCGCGGGGGCGGCGGCAACTTCGGCGTCGCCGCGTCGCTCTC
>JBHGAT010000413.1:0-1931 GCA_041946645.1 Candidatus Velamenicoccus archaeovorus
TCGTCGCCGGAGCCCTCGTGGGCTCGCTCGCGGTCGATGCCGGCGACGGGTTCTCCGACCTGGACCTCACCTTCGGCGTCGCCGACGGCGTCCCGGTCGCCGAGGTGCTCGAGGACTGGACGCGCGAGCTGATGGGCGAGCGCGACGCCGTCCCGCTGGTCGACCTCGAGCGGGGGCCGACCACCTACCGGGTGTTCCTGCTGCCGGACGCGCTGCAGCTCGACCTGTCGATGACGCCGGCCGCTCGGTTCCGCCCCTCGGGGCCGCGGTTCCGGCTCCTGTTCGGCGGGACGGCTCCGGGCGAGCCCGAGGCTTCCACGCCGGCGCTCTTCATCCTGACGCCGGCGGTCGCCACCGACGTCTTCGGGTGGGGGGTGGTCTACGCGCTCCACGCGCGGGCCTGCATCGAGCGCGGGCGCGTCTGGCAGGCCGAGCACTACGTCGGCGCCGTGCGCGATCACGCGCTCTCGCTCGCCTGCCTCCGCGAGGGGTCGACCCCGGTGCAGGCGCGCGGCTACGACGATCTCGCCCCGGAGACCCTGGCGAGATCCGAGGGGGCCCACGTGGGCGCGCTGGAGGCCGGTCCGCTCCGGGCCGCCCTGGCCGCCTCCGTCGGTGCGCTCCTCCGTGAGGGCGCGGACGCGGGCCTCCCCCACGCCGACGTCGTGGCGGAGCGTCTGGCCGAGCTCCGCTGACAGGTCCCGGGGAGTCGCCGCCCGGCGATCCCTCATCCGTCGGGTCGATCCAGACGCACATCGGCGAGCAGGGCCTCCGACCGCTCGACGGCGGCCATGAGCCACGTCCCGTCCTGCCGACCGGTGATGTCTTGCCGGGGGTAGGCGAACTGGTTGAGCGTCTCGTCCGAGCCGATCTGGATGCCCTTGGTCAGCAGGTACTCACCGAGCGCGAACTCCCACGAGAACAGCGCGCTGCCGTCGGCGAAGGCCTGGACCGTGTAGGTCAGGAACGGGTTGGGGTGCGCGATGAACACCCGGACGTCGCGTGGACCCCGCTCCGTGCTGCGCGCGAACCCGAGCCGTCCGAGCGCATCGTCGAAGTCCACGGGATCCGGCGCTCCTCCCGGGGAGACGGGCCTCAGCCTTCGGCCGTCGTCCTGTCCCGCAGGACGAGCTCGGGCCCCTCTGCAGAGGTCTGCACGTCCAGGATGCCGGTATCCAGCGGCCCGGCCAGCTCCGGGGCGACGAACACGTCCAGCTCGTCGGCCTGCGCGGGCGCGTCCCCGGGCTGGGGGCCGGCGACGGGCTGCAGCGTGATGCCCTGACGCCCGTCGTCGGTCGCGACCAGCCGGAGCCGGACCGCGGTCGCGGGTTCGTCCTGGGGTGCCTGGCTCGCCTCCAGCACGTCCCGTTTGAGCACGGCGACCGCTGCATCGGTGACTCGGAGCATGGCGCGTCTCCTTTCCGGAGGAGGGACGGAGGGCTTCATCGACCCTACCACCGCTCCGGACGAAGCAGGACGGTGCTCGACCGGCAGGGATCAGACCGGTCGAGGTGACGAGATCCACCCCCGATCGGTGACGGCCGACACCGCTGCACCAGCGCGACGGGCGTACGGTCCGCCCATGTCGACGGACGGAGGTGATGGAGATGGCGAGCACCGCGAGCGAGGTCCTGCGGATCGAGCGCAGCCGGATCCTGCGGGCATGGCTCGCCGTGGCCGCCGTGCTGGCGGTCGCGGCCCTGAGCCTGGTCCTGTGGATGACCTTCTCGGGCTCCGAGCAGGCCGGGACGAGCACCGGCGGCAAGGCCCGGGTCGGCCAGACCTACAGCGACGGACGGTTCGGCGAGCCGATCCAGATCGGCGACCACGTGTGCCACCAGTGCCGGTGAGCCGATGACCCGTCGATCCACCGGTCCGAGAGGCCGGTCGGTGACCACCGGCCGGCCTCTCGCATGCGCTCCGACGGCGTG
>JBHGAT010000414.1:0-1928 GCA_041946645.1 Candidatus Velamenicoccus archaeovorus
CCGGTGTAGAGGAGCACGATCCCGAGCGAGATCGTCGCGTGCCCCTGGACGACGGGGGCGTCGACGCGGGCCGCCATCTCGACGGCACGGCGGAGCAGCGGCTCCCCCTCCGTGTACTCACCCACACGGCGGTGGTAGTTCCCCAGGACCTCGAGGGCCCGCGCCAGGTCGGCGCCGTCGCCGTCGCGCTCCAGCCGCTCGATCCCGGGGACGAGCCACGTCCGGAGGTCTGCGTACCTCGCGGCGGTGATCGCCGAGTAGCCGATCGCCACCTGCATCCGGGCGGCGTCGTGCTCCCTGCCGAGCGCCTCGTACCGCCCGGCCGCCTCCCGGTAGCGCTCGACGACCATCTCGTAGGGAGCCAGGCCGTCCGCCGTCACCGCGGCCGCCTCGGCGATGGAGGCGAGCCGCCCCGGCTCGGCGCCGCCGCGCTCGCCGAGCCGGAGTGCCTCCGAGAACCACAGGTGCGCCGCCTCCTGCTGCCACAGCTCGAGCGCGCGCTCCCCGGCTTCGGCCGCCCACCGGCTGGCCGCCGCGTCGAGCTCCGGGTCGGCCGTCTCGCCGAGCTCCTCGCGGTAGCCGATCGCCTGGAGGTAGTGGTCGCCGACGACCTCGGCGATCTCGGCGCTGCGCTCGCCGGCCCGGGACCCCGCCCACCGCGCGAGCTCGACGTGCTTGCGGCTGCGGAGCAGCTTCGGCAGCGACTCGTAGGCCACGTCCCGGATCAGCACGTGCCGGAACGCGAACTCGAGCTCGCCGGAGAAGACCGGGGGCTCGCGCGGCGTGACGACCTCCTTCACGCGGAGGCGGCCGAGCGCGTCCCGCACCTGCTCCGGCCGGTCCGAGAGCGCCGAGACCGCACCGAGCCAGAAGATCCGGCCGGAGACGGCCGCGTCCTGCACC
The DNA here is from genome assembly GCA_041946645.1 of Candidatus Velamenicoccus archaeovorus. Taxonomy (GTDB): domain Bacteria; phylum Actinomycetota; class UBA4738; order UBA4738; family HRBIN12; genus DASQQQ01. The sequence continues at coordinate 904 of JBHGAT010000414.1, forward strand.
ACCGCCTTCTCCTCCTGTGGGAGCGTGTCCAGCCGGGCGGCGATGAGCGCGTGGATCGAGCGCGGGACCTCGATCTGGTCGAGCGGCCGGGCGAGCTCCCACCCTCCATCGATCGCGCGGAGCGCGCCCCGGTCGATCAGCATCCGGACGATCTCCTCCGCGTACAGGGGGTTGCCCTCGCTCCGCTCGGCGACCAGACGCTTCACGGCCGGCGGCAGGCTCGACGAGAGGAGGTCCTCGACCATCTCCTCGCACTCGGTCTCGGTGAGCGGGTCGAGGTCGATCGCCGCGTAGTTCCGCTTGCCGCCGCCCCAGCCCGGCCGGATCTCCAGGAGCTCCGGCCTGGCCAGCGCCAGCACCAGGACCGGCCCCGACGCCCAGTCGGCCAGGTGGTCGACGAAGTCCAGCAGCCCCGCGTCGGCCCAGTGCAGGTCCTCGAGCACCAGCACCAGCGGGTACCGCGCGGCCATCCGCTCGAGGAACCGCCGCCACGCCTCGAAGAGCTCCTCCCGCCCGAACCGCTGCTCGGTGCGCCCGCCGACCAGGGCCCGCACGTGCGGCGCCACCTCGAGGTCGCCGAACAGCTCCTGGACGGCGTGGTCGACCTTGGCGTCGACGACCTCGGCCGGATCGTCCTCCAGGACCTCGCACTGCGCCTTCACCGCCTCCGCCAGGGCCGAGTACGAGACGTTGCCGTAGGCCAGGGACCGCCCCTTCCGCCAGTACACGAACTGCGGGAGCGACTCGACGTACCGCGCGAACTCCCAGGCCAGCCGCGACTTGCCAACGCCGGCGTTGCCGAGCACCGTGACCAGCGCGGGGCGACCCTCGGACTCCACCCGGTGGAGGGTCTGGGTGAGCACGGCCAGCTCCTCGTCCCGGCCGACCAGCCGCGCCTCCAGCCCGAGCGGCGGCCGCTCGCCCCGCCGCCGGGCCCTCACCCGGAGGGCCTCCCACGCCGCGACCGGCTCCGCCTTGCCCTTGAGCTCGAGGGGATCGAGCTCGCGGTAGTCGATCACGTCCTT
>JBHGAT010000415.1:0-1925 GCA_041946645.1 Candidatus Velamenicoccus archaeovorus
GCCAGCGGCTCGTACTCGCGCCAGCCCTGCACCGCACACACGTGCCCGGGCGCCAGGAACCCCTGCACGCGGTTCCCCGGCGAGACCAGGATCGCCGTGATCGCCGGCGGCACCAGCACGTGGGCCACCAGGAGCGCGAAGTTGGCGATCCCGAGCTGCTTGGCCTGCCGTACGGCCATCGCGTTGGCCGGCGCGGTCGTCTCGAACCCGACCGCGAAGAACACGACCGTCCTGTCGGGGTTCCGGCGGGCGATCCCGAGCGCGTCGAGCGGCGAGTAGACGACCCGGACGTCCCCGCCGGCGGCGCGGGCCATGAACAGGTCCTCGTGCGAACCCGGCACACGCAGCATGTCCCCGAACGAGCAGAGGATCGCGTCGGGCCGCTTGGCGATGTCGATCGCCTGGTCGATCAGCGCGAGCGGCGTCACGCACACCGGACAGCCGGGACCGTGCACGAGCTCGATCTCCGGCGGGAGCACCTGGTCGATCCCCTGCCGGATCAGCGTGTGGGTCTGGCCGCCGCACACCTCCATCAGCGTCCACGGCCGCGTGACGGTCCGGCGGATCTCCTCGACCAGGGCGCGGGCGATCCGGTCGTCCCGGTACTCGTCGAGGAACCTCATCGGGGGGCACCCCCTCCGACGGTGGGATCCGGCACGTCCTCGGGACGCACGCCGTCGGGGTCCTGTGGCAGGTCGATCCCCTCGAGGTTGCCCATCTGCGCGAGCAGCTCGTACGAGCGCGCCGCCTCCTCCTCGTCCACCACCGAGATGGCGAACCCCACGTGGATCACGACGAAGCTGCCCAGGCCGACCTCGGGCGCGTACTCCAGGCAGGCGGTGCGCCGGATCCCGCCGAAGTCGACGGTGCCCATGCGGATCCCGTCCTCCTCGTGCAGCTCGATCACCTTGCCGGGGACCCCGAGGCACATCAGCACCCACCCCTCAGTCGCTCCTGCGCCACGAGCACCTGTCCGAGGGCGATGCCGCCGTCGCCCGGCGGTGCCTCGCGCGGCACGAACACCTCGAACCCGCGGTGCTCCAGCCGCTCGACCGCGTCGGTCAGCAGGAGGTCGTTCGCGAACACCCCTCCGGAGATGGCCACGCGGTCCAGGCCCGTCTCGCCGCGGACCTCCGTGCAGACGCGCTCGACCGCCGCGGCCATCGTGGCGTGGAACGCGGCGGCGATCTCCCCAACGGGACGCCCGGCGCGAAGGTCCTCGACCACGCCGCCGACGATGGGCCGCGTGTCGACCACCAGGCGGGCGCCCACCCGCTCGAGCTCGACGGGGTAGCCGTCGCCCGGCGCCGGGGCGTCGGCGGCCTGCTCGAGCAGCATCGCCGGCTGCCCTTCGTACGTGGCGGCGGTGCACACACCGGTCAGCGCCGCCATCGCGTCGAACAGCCGCCCGGCCGAGCTCGTCACCGGCGACCCGAGCCCGGAGCGCACCTGCCCGAGCACCACCTCGAGGTCGGCCGGACGAACGTCGAGGAACCGGAGCCCGTCCTCGAGGACCCCGGCATCGGCCAGGTGGGACGCGGCCATGCGCCACGGGCTGCGCACGGCCGCGTCCCCGCCCGGCTGGCGGACACCTCGCAGGTGGGCGACGCGCTCGGCGCGACCGCCCTCGCATACGAGGACCTCCCCTCCCCACACCGTCCCGTCCTCCCCCAACCCGAACCCGTCGAACGCCACGCCGAGCACGGGACCGGTGAGCCGGTGCTCGGCCATCACCGCTGCGACGTGCGCGTGGTGGTGCTGGACGGCGATCCTCGGCAGCCCCGTCTCCTCCGCGAACCGGGTGGTCGGGAGGTCCGGGTGGAGGTCGTGCGCGACGACCTCGGGCTCGATCCGGAACACCGTGCGGTAGCGCTCGAGCGCGTCGGCGTACGCGCGCATCGCCTCCTCGGTGTCCAGGTCGCCGA
>JBHGAT010000416.1:0-1915 GCA_041946645.1 Candidatus Velamenicoccus archaeovorus
ACGGCGGCGGCGCTCGGGTACGTGATCGAGTGGTCCCCGCCGAGCACGACCGGGATCGCCCCGGTGCTCGCCACCCGGAACACCTTCTCGTGGATCACGCGCAGGCCGCGGGCCAGGCGCGAGGGCACGACCGGCGCATCTCCCGCGTCGACCACGGTCAGCGCCCGGAACGGCTCGACCTCGAGCTGGATCGACCAGGCGTCCGTGGTCCCCCAGTGGTACGGCGCCTCGCGGATCGCGCGGGGCCCGAACCGCGCCCCCGGCCGGGCCGAGGTCCCGTCGTCCAGGGGGGCCCCGACGATCGCCACGTCGGCGCCGGCCGCGCGGAGCTCGTCCTCCGTGGTGGCCCAGGGCAGCTTGTGGAACGAGCCCCGCCAGTCGGTGTGGTAGGGCAGGTCGTCCCAGGCGAACTCGTCGAGCTCGTCGTCCGCGCGGAGCTCGCTCTGCTCCAGGCGGAAGTCACGGTCGGTCACGGCGTCGCTCCTCGGCTCGGGCAGCGGCACGCTACCCCCCGCTGTGCCTCGGCCACAAGGGCTCGAGGTCGAGCCGGAGGGTACGCTCACCGTATGGAGAGCGCCGAGCCGAGCGCCGCAGACGGGCGGGGACCTGGAGCGCTGGGGCGGCCCGGGGCGCACGCCCTCCGGATGCTCCGCGATCCGGTCGTGGTCGTGCTGGCGCTCGCCGGGATCGCCGACGTGGTCACTGGCGATCCCGCGATGCACGGCATCGCGCTGGTGGCGGTGGCGGCCGTCCTGATCCGCGACGGCGTGCGCCGGGGCGTCCGGAGCGCTCCCGTCGAGCCCGTCGCCGCCCGGTCGCGGCCGCGGTTCCGGTTCACGCCGGCGGTCGTCGCGGGAGGCGCGCTGTACGCGGTGCTGGTGGGCTGGTTCGGGCGGTTCTCCTGGCCGCTCACGGTCGGGGTGGCCGTGCCGGGGGCGCTGGCCGTCGCGGCGGCCTGGCGGACGCCGGCCGGTCCGGCACCGACCCCGCTCGATCCAGTGGGGAAGGCAGCGTGGCTGGCGGTGTTCCTGTCGCTCGCGGCGTGGGAGGTCCAGGCGCTCCTGCAGCAGCCGAGCATCACGACCTCGTCCTGGGACCACCCCACGCTGAGCACGCTGATGGACCCGATCCTGGCCGGGCATCTCGGCCGGTCCGCGACGATGATCGTGTGGCTCGCGCTCGGCGGCTACCTGCTGAGGCTGGTCGACCGATGAGCAGCCACGCCGTCACCGTCGCCGGCTACCTGCTCATCCTGCTCGCCGGGCTCGCGCTCGAGTGGCGGGCCCGCCGGGGCTCGTCGCGGATCCCCACGATCGACACGCTCCTGCGCCGGGCGATGCACACGCGGTCGGGTCGGGTGGGGGTCGTGGCCGCGTGGGCCTGGCTCGGGCTCCACTTCTTCGCCCGCTGAACCGAGCACCGAGCCAACCGCCACCAACACGAAGACGCCGACCGCCGTCACCGGTCCGCCGCTGCTCCGACGGGAGCGGTCACGACGCGCCGTCACCGGTGAGACCCGGGAGAGACGCGAGGATCCCGGTCCATGTCGCCGATCCCGGCCTTGCAGGGGGTGGAGACGTTCAGCAGATCCGGGGGAGCTGGTCGCCCGCCAGCATGAGGAGCGGCCGGGTCGCGCCGAGCCCCGTGCGGAGGCGGACCTTCGCGGGGCCCTCGCCCACGCTGCCGACGATCGCGGCGTGGGCGCCGAGCGGGTCCTCGCGGGCCGCGGCCAGAACGGCCTCGGCGTCGTCCGGCGCCACCACCGCGACGGCCACGCCTTCGTTCGCCACGTAGAGCGGGTCGAGGCCGAGCATCTCGCAGGCGGCTCGGACCGGCGGGAGGACCGGCACGTCGTGCTCGACCACGGTGATCGAGACGCTCGACGCCTCGGCGAGCTCGTTCAGCACGCTGGCCA
>JBHGAT010000417.1:0-1910 GCA_041946645.1 Candidatus Velamenicoccus archaeovorus
CGCCGGAGGAGGTCGACCCGTTCCCGGTCGAGCCGTTCGAGACCGTCCCGATGACGATCAGGACGGCGAGGCCCGCGGACAGCAGGAAGCCGGCACGCTGCCAGACCGGCCTGCCGGGCACGAGCGGTCTGCTCCGAGGCGTCAGTCGCGACCTCGGGGTCCTGCGGGGCGGAGCCAGACGCCCCAGGGCCTGCCGGGCGGCGGCGTTCTGCAGGACGTAGAGGACGTTCGCGAAGAACGCGATGAACCCCCACCAGCCCTTCAGCAGGGTGCCGGCCTGGGCCTCCCGGAACATCGCGATCCCGCAGTCCCGGCACAGGTCCCCCGAGACGGTCCGGACCTGCCGGAACAGGACGAACCCCACCCCTTCCTTGAGGGTCACGTTGGCGACCGGGGCATGGCCGCACACCGAGCAGAAGCGGCCCTTGAAGTTGACCGCCTCCTGGCGCGCTTGCTCTTCCGCGGTGGGGTGCCTGGGCTCCGGCCCCGGTCTCGGGCCGGCGGTGGTCGGGCCGGGTGCCGTCGTCGGTCCCGAGGCCGCGGTGCCCTTCCGCAGCGCGTCGTACGCCGCGTTCACCTGCTTCATGCGCCGCTCGGCCTCGGCCCGGACGTCCGCCGGCGCACCCTGGTATCGGTCCGGGTGGTAGATCTGCGCCAGCCGGCGGTACGCGGCCCGGATCTGGTCCTGCGAGGCACCGCGGGGCAGGCCCAGCACGACGTACGGATCCTCGATCATGCGGCTCTCCTCACCACGCTCGCGGTCGGGCTCGGCTCACCGAGCGGGACGGGGACCCAGGTCGAACCGTCCCAGCGCTCGATCAGCGGAGCGTCGTCCCCGGAGAGCTCCTGCGAACCCACGGCCCACGCCTCGCGGCCGTCCACGAACGCGACGTCGCGGATGCCCTCGACCCCGAGCAGGGACTCCTTCGGCCCCGTGCGCGGGAAGCGGACGTCCCGCCACGCGGTGCCGTCCCAGTGCGCGATCGAACCGGTCGCCAGGATCCCTCCGGTCAGCAGCCACAGATCGCTCGGTGAGGTGGCCTCGATCGTCGCGCCCAGCGAGAAGGGTCCCTTCCGCCGGGCGAGGATGGTCCATCGCTCACCGTCCCATCGACCGACGATCGCGAGGTTCACGGAGGGGCGGGTGAGGGTGGGGTCCGTCGCGGCCATGCCGGCGGCCCACACCTCGGAGGCCGAGACGCCGGCGACGCTCGACAGGTCGAGGAAGGACAGGTCCGCGATCCGCGGGAACGGGACGACCGACCACCCGGTCCCGTCCCAGTGCTCGACCAGGGGCTCGGAGCGCGACCGACCCACCGCCCACACGTCGTCGGGGGAGATGGGCGTGACCGCCCGGAGCGCCGCCCGACGCGGTCCGGGCGCCCCGGGGACGATCCGCCACCGCCGCCCGTCCCAGTGCTCGGTCAGGGCCTCGGGTCCGGCCCACCCCACCGCCCAGGCGTCGGAGGGCGAGAGCACGGCGACGTCGTTCAGCCCGCTGGTCGGATACCCGATCGTCGGCCCGTGGACGATGGTCCACCGCGTCCCGTCCCAGTGCTCGATGAGCGCTCGCCCGAAGTCGAACCCGGTGCCGCCCACGGCCCAGACGTCGCGGGCCGAGCTCCCATCGAGGTCGTCGATCCACCCGCTGTCGAGCTTGGGGGTGCGAGGTGCCTGCGTCCGCGTCCAGCGACGGCCGTCCCAGTGGAGGGCGTACAGGTCCGTGGTCCCCGCCCCTCCCACCGCCCACACGTCGTCGGCGGAGATCGCGGCCACCAGGTCGAGACCGCCGAGCTTCCCGGGCCGGCCGGTCGAGGCCGGAGTGACCTCACCGGATGGCGCGTCCTCCGGGAGCAGGTGGAGCGGGACACCGGCCACCGACGAGGAAGGAGGTGCCGAGCTCGGCTCGA
>JBHGAT010000418.1:0-1910 GCA_041946645.1 Candidatus Velamenicoccus archaeovorus
AGACGAGGACGTCCTCAGCACCGGTCACACGGCTGACGTGGCCCTCCTCGGCGTTCGGCTACCCCGGAGGTTCGGGTCCGATCGGGAGCCCGGCGCTCGCTCAGGTGGTGAGGCGGCGCCGGAACACCACGGTCGCCACCGCGAGCAGGCCTGCCGCGTACAGCGCCAGCACGCCGAGCTCCGGCAGCACGCGGCCGATCCCCGCCCCGTGCCCGAGGATCTCCCCGAACGCGTCCAGCGCCCACGCGTGCGGCGTGACGTGCGCGATCGTGCGCATCACCGGCGGGAAGACCTCGAGGGGCACCATGCAACCGCCCACCGCGGCCAGGACCAGACCGAAGAACACGCCGAACGAGCCGGCCTGCTGCGCGTTCGACAGGGCCGAGCCCATCAGCATGGCCGCCCCCGTCCCCACGAGCGCGGTCAGCACCACGACCACCGCGGTGGCCACGGGGTCGCCCCAGTCCACGCCGAACAGCAGCAGGGTCACCGCCACGATCAGCGCCCCCTGGAAGAGCGCGATGGCGAACCGCCCCAGGCCCTCGCCCACGATCACCGTCCCCGGCGCCGTCGGCGAGGCCAGCATCCGCCGCGACACACCGATCCGCCGCGACTCGATCAGCATCGAGGACGCCGCGAGCGAGATCACGAAGACGAACAGGACCAGCTCCTGGGCCGCCCCGTACGCGAACGACCCCGCGACCTCGCTCCCGCCGGCCTCGACCGTGCGAACCGTCACGAACGGGACCGTATCCGCCACCCGCCGGGCTCGAGCCAGCGCGTCGTCGAACCCGGCGACCCCTTCCTGCTCCGCGAACCGTGCGGCCCGGAGCTCGATGGCCTGGCGGTCGACCACGCCGGCCACGATCAGGCTGCTCTCCCGACCGCTCCCGGTCGGCCGGGAGATGGAGGGGAGCGACACCGTCTCTCCCGCCCGGACCTCGCGGTCGTAGCCGGCGGGGATCACCAGGCCGGCTTCGACCTGGCCGCGCTCGACGGCGGTGGTGAGGGACGACCGGTCGTCGTACGCGCGCACGCGGATGCCCTCGGTGCGCTCGAGCCGGTCGAGCAGATCGGCCCCGAGCGGCCCGCTGCCCCGGGAGACGACGCCGAGGACCGGCGTGGACGCCGACCCGAACACGGCCCCGATGGCGAGGATGAGCAGGAACGGGAACACGACCATGAAGAACAGCGCGATGCGGTCGCGGGCCAGGCGGCGGAGGTTGATGCCGGCGATGGCCAGGGCTCGGCTCATCGCGCCGTGAGCCTCATCGCGCCGTCAGCCTCCCCGCCCGGACCGCGCCGACCCCGCCGAGCACCACCGCGAACAGCAGCACGGCGCCCACCGCCGGCAGGACCTCGCCGAGCGTGCCGCCGCCGGCCAGCTCCTGGAACCCCCGCATCAGCCACGCCTGCGGGGCGATCAGGCTGAGGTCGGCCAGGAACGCCGGCCCTTGCGATACGGGGAAGAACGTGCCCCCGAGCATGCCGAGCACCACCGCCGCCACCGAGGCGTACCCGCTGGCCTGGGCCGGCGTCCGAGCCAGGCTCGACACCAGCGCGGTCAGTCCCATCGCGGCGAGCACCCCCGAGACCACCAGCAGGGCCACCCCGAGCGGGTTCCCCCAGTCCGCCCCGAGGAGCACGGTGCTCGCCACGACCAGCGCGCTCATGCTGACGAGCCCCACCACGAACGTCGCGAGGGTCTTCCCGGCCAGGATCGCCCCCGGCCGGATCGGCGCGACCAGCAGGCGGGCCAGGGTCCCGCTCTCGCGCTCGGCCAGCAGGCTCCGGACGCCGAACTCGACCGTGAAGAAGACGAAGAACACGGCCATCCCGGCCGCGTAGAACGTCGTCGAGCTGAACAGCCGGCTCTCGGCCGTGTCCTGCTGCACCCGCGCGGTGGGTGG
>JBHGAT010000419.1:0-1897 GCA_041946645.1 Candidatus Velamenicoccus archaeovorus
CGGCGATCGCCGGGTCGTCCCACCGGGTGATCGTGCCGAGGAAGATGCCGGCCACCGCGGACCCGTCGAGCGCGAGCGGGTCGCCGATCTCGGGGACGTTGTAGGCCACCGCGACCCCACCGAGCACCGTGGGGAACTGCAGGATCTCGCGACCTTGATCGGCGAACGTCTCGATCTCGTCGTCCTGCAGCGGCGCGTCCGAGGCGCCGAAGTCGACGGTCCCCTGCTGGAGCTGCTCGATCCCGCCGCCCGAGCCGATCGCCTGGTAGTTGATCTCGGCGTCGGGCTCGATCGACGTGAAGGTCCGGAACCACAGCTCGTACACGGGGTCCGGGAACGTGGCACCGGCGGCGTTCATCGAGGTTCCGGTGAACGTGCCGCCCGTCGAGCCGTCCCCGGTAGCGGCGTCGCTCGTGCCGGAGCACGCGGCACCGAGCATCGCGACCACCGCGAACGCGGCGACCGCGGGGAGCTTCCAGCCCCTTCGCATACGTCCTCCTCGCATCGTTCCCATCACCGCTCACGCTAGGGAGGCCCGGTGTCGGCGGGCCGGCAGCCGGGTGAACGCCGGGTGAACGCGGGCCGAATGCTGTCCCACCCGGTGATCGAGACCCGGCGGGACGCGGGGGCCCCGCCTCTACACTGACCCCGGATGGTCGGCTGGCTGGTGGTGCTCGGGGTGATCGTCCTGCTGGCGGCGATCGCGGCCGTCGTCACGTCCCAGCGCGCCGACCACGCCCGCCGGACGGCCGAGTCGCTGGGCCGGACCGTGAACGCCCTGCAGCGCCGACTGGACGAGCTCGAGGGCGACCGGCAGGCCACCGACACCGTGCTGTCCTCGATGGAGGAGGGCGTGGTGCTGGTCGGATCGGTGGGCGGCATCCGCCTGATGAACGCGGCGGCCGAGCGGCACCTGGGCGTCCATCCGGCCACGCTGTCCGGCCTGCGTCCGACGGCGCTCCAGGACGCGGTCCGGGCCACGTCCTCCGACGGCCGGAGCCGGGTTGTGGAGGTCGAGACCGGGGCACCGAGCCGCTGGCTCCGAGGCTCGGCGATCGCGGTCGGCGACGGGTCGGTCCTGCTGGTCGTCCGTGACGTCACCGAGGCCCGGCGGATCGAGGAGGTCCGCCGGGACTTCGTGGCCAACGCGTCGCACGAGCTCAAGACGCCGGTGGCGTCGATCCGGGCCGCCGCCGAGACGATCCGCACGTCGGCCCACGAGGATCCCTCGGTGGTCACGCGCTTCGCTCAGCAGCTCGAGCGCGAGGCGGTCCGCCTGTCGAGGATCGTCTCGGACCTCCTGGACCTGTCGCGGCTCGAGGGCGGCAGCACGCTGGAGGCCTCGGTGGCCATGGATGCGTTGGCCCGGGAGGAGACGGAGCGGCTGGCGCCCGAGGCGCGCGAGGCTGGGGTGGACCTCACGTGCTCGACGGCCGCCGTCCCGGCGGTGCGCGGCTCGGACCGGGACCTCTCCCTCCTCGTCCGCAACCTCGTGGACAACGCGATCCGCTACACCAGGCGAGGTGGGCGGGTGGACGTGTCCGTGGAGGCCGACGACGGCCGCGTCGTGCTCACGGTGGCCGATACGGGGCTCGGCATCCCCACCCGGGACCTCCCCCGGGTCTTCGAGCGCTTCTACCGGGTGGATCGGGCGCGCTCGCGCGAGACCGGCGGGACCGGCCTGGGGCTGGCCATCGTCAAGCACGTCGTCGAGAACCACGGTGGCACCGTCGACGTGACCAGCGAGCTCGGGCACGGGTCCACGTTCACGGTGACGCTCCCCGCGGCGCCCGAGGGCTCGGCTCCGTAGGGCTATCCTGCCGCGATGACCGTGCTGCTGCTGATCCGCCACGGGGCCACCGCGGCCAGCGACGCGGGCGTGCTGGCCGGGTGGACC
>JBHGAT010000042.1:0-9996 GCA_041946645.1 Candidatus Velamenicoccus archaeovorus
CCGCCTCCTCACCGCGGCTCCGCTCTCCGCCGGACCGCCAGCCGGACGCCCCGACGGCGTACATCGCGTGGTCGCGCAGGCCCGCCGGCGTGCGGAGGAACCCGCGCAGGATCCCCTCGAACCCGAACCCGAGCCGCTCCAGCACGCGGCGCATCGGCGCGTTCTCCACGTCGGTCGACGCCTGCACCCGGTGGGCCCCCTCCCGCTCGAACAGGTGGGAGGTGATCGCGGAGACGGCGTCCGACCCGAAGCCGCGACCCCGGTCCGCCTCCTCGTAGATCTCGATGCCCAGCTCGAACACCCCCTGCGGCATGACCTCGGCGGACCGCCGCGCCTGCACCTCCCCGACGAGTCGGCCCTCGGCCTCGATCGCGAGGAACAGCTCGTGCCGCGTCATCGTGCCCGAGCTCGCCACGCGGCGCCGGAGGCTCTCCTCGGAGACCCCCGAGCGGTCCGGGACGAGCCCGTCCTGCCGCCGGCGTGCCGCCACCACGGCGTCGAGCTCGTCCGCCCGGAACGGCCGGAGCGTCACCAGCGCTCCCGTCGCCCGCATCACGTCCGCACCTGCCGGGCCCACGGGAACGACACCACGGTCCGCACCGGGACGATGTCCACGCTGGCGGTGGACGGCCCCAGCGGCACCGGCCGCGCCCGACGCACGCGGCGCAGCTCCGTCTCGAGCTCGGCCGTACGTCGGCGGAGCTCCTCGAGCTCGCGCTGCATCTCCATGATCAGCTTCACGCCGGCCAGGTTCACGCCGCGGTCCTGCGTGAGCTCCTGGATCAGCTGCAGTCGCCGGATGTCCGCGTCGGAGTACCGGCGGGTGTTCCCGGACGTGCGCTTGGGACGCAGCAACCCCTTGCGCTCGTAGATCCGCAGGGTCTGCGGATGCACGCCGGCCAGCTCGGCAGCCACGCTGATGATGTAGACGGCCCGGTCCTCCGGCCGCTCCCTCCGTGCCCGATCCTTCGCCACGATCCCCCCCGTCACGCCTCGACCCCGAGCCGCCGCCTCGGCGACTCGGTCTCGAGCTCCTTCAGCTGCCGCAGGAGCTGCTTCTCCTCGCGGGAGAGCTTCTTGGGCACCTGCACGTCGACCTTCACCAGCAGGTCACCTTGGCCGCCCCGCTTGGGTGCGCCCTTGCCACGGATCCGGAACGTCTGCCCGTTCTGCGTGCCGGCGGGCACCTTGAGCGTGACCGCCCCGTTCAACGTCGGGACCTGCACGTTGGCCCCCAGCGCGGCCTCCGCGAACGTGATCGGCAGCGTGAGCGTCAGGTCGTTGCCCTTGCGCCCGAACACCCGGTGCGGCGCGACGCGGACCGACACGTACAGATCGCCGGGTCGACCGCCCGCTGGGCCGGGCTCGCCCTTGCCGGGGAGGCGGATGCGGGCTCCGTCGTTGACCCCGGCGGGGATCTTGACCTGGAACGACCGCGTGGTCCGTACGCTCCCGGAGCCGCGGCACGTCGTGCACGGGTGCTCCACCACGTGCCCACTGCCGTGGCACTGTGGGCACGGCTGCGTCATCTGGAAGAACCCCTGGTTCACGCTGACCACGCCGGCCCCGGCGCACTGGGGGCACGTGGTGGGAGAGGTCCCCGGCTCGGCACCGCTCCCGCCGCACCGAGGGCACGGCGCCGGACCCTGGACCCGCACGGGCACGGTCGTGCCCTGCATCGCCTGGTCGAACGCGATCCGCACCTCGGTCTCCAGATCGGCTCCCCGAGCGGGAGCCCGACGACGCCCGGCGCCCCCCGTGAACATCCCGAACAGATCGCCCAGGTCGGCCCCGAAGCCGATGTCCTCGAACCGCACACGCCGACCCCCAGGACCACCCGCCCCCGGACCGGGGCCGGGGAAGCCGCCCGGGCCGAACCCGGACGAGGCCATCTCCCGGACCTGGTCGTACTGCGTGCGCTTGGCCTCGTCGCCGATCACGTCGTAGGCCGCGGAGATCTCCTTGAACCGCTCCTCCGCCGTGGCATCCCCGGGGTTCGCGTCGGGGTGGTACCGCTGCGCGAGCTTCCGGTAGGCCTTCTTGATCTCGGCCTGCGAGGCGTTCTTGGCCACGCCCAGGACCTGGTAGTAGTCCTTCTCGAACCACTCGCGCCGGACGTCGCCGTTCATGGCGACCCTCAGCTCTCGTGGGTCACACGGACGCCGGCGGGGCGGAGGACGCGGTCGTGGAGCATGTACCCCTGCCGCAGCACGTCGGACACGAGCAGTTCGCCCTCGCCGCCCGAGGAGCCCATCAGGGCCTCGTGCAGCTCCGGATCGAAGGGCTTGCCCTCGGCCTCGATGCGCTGGAGGCCCTCGGCATGCAGCGTGTCCATCAGCTTGGCGTACACGAGCTCCACGCCGTGGAGGAACTTCTCGAAGTCGGGCTTCTGCTCGGCCGCCATCAGGGCCAGCTCGAACTCGTCGATCACCTCGAGGAGCCGTCGGATCAGTGGCTCGGCCGCCATCTCGATGGCCCGGGTCTGCTCCTTGAGCACCCGCTTGCGGTAGTTCTCGAACTCCGCCTGCAAGCGCACCAGGTGGTCCCGGTACTCCGCGGCCTGCCGACGGGCCTCGTCGAGCTGGGCCTCCGCGGACGGCTCGGTGGACGGCTCCGGGGACGGCTCGGTCGAGGCTCCACCCGTGGCGGCTTCCGCGCCGACCTGGGGGGCCGGCGCGGAAGCGCCCTCGTCCCTGACCCTGCGCCGGTCGGTCACCTTCACGCGGGGCCGCTCGGTCTCGCTCTCGTTGCGTTCGTCGCGTTCCCGATCGGTCACTTCGCCTTCACCGTGATCTTCTTGGGCTTGGACTTCTCGACCTTGGGGACCTGCACCGTGAGCACGCCCTTGTCGAAGGACGCCTCCACCCTGTCGGTATCGGCCGTCTGCGGAAGGGCGATCGAGCGGGTGAACGAGCCGTACCGCCGCTCGATGCGGTGGAAGTCCTCCTCTCTGACCTCGGACCCGAGCTCACGCGTGCCGCTGACGGTCAGCGTCGAGTCCTCGACCGAGACGTCCACGTCCTCCGGGTCGATCCCGGGCAGCTCGAGCTTCGCCACGATCTCGTCCTCGGTCTCGTAGACGTCGAGCGCCGGCATCCACGTCCCGCTCGCGATGGGCCGCAGCGGCTCGATCCCCGCGAACGTCCGGCCGAACAGCCGGTTGAGCTCGTCCTGGATCGAGACCAGGTCCCGGAACGGGTCCCAGCGAACCAACGTGTCCCTCACTTGGCACCTCCTTCGTCGACGATCTCGCCCTCGACGACATCGCCTTCCCCCGCCTCCGAGGTCTCGCCGGCGGCCCCGGCGGCCTCCGGACCGGACCCCGGCTGGCTCTGGACCTGCTGGTACATGGCCTGACCGATCCGCTGGAAGACCTGCATGGCGGCATCGGTGGCCGCACGGATACGGTCGACGTCCTCGCCCTTCAGCGCCTCCTTCAGCTCGTCGTTGGCCTTCTTCAGGTCGTCGCGATCGCCCTGGGCAGCCTTCTCGCCCCACTCCTCGAGCGCCTTGTCGATCTGGTAGGTCAGTTGATCGGCGGTGTTACGCGCCTCCGCCGCCTCGCGACGCTTGTGGTCCTCGGCCGCGAACTTCTCGGCGTCCTTGACCATGCGGTCGATGTCGTCCTTGGACAGGGCCGTGCCGCCGGTGATGGTCATCTGCTGCTCCTTGCCGGTGGCCAGGTCCTTGGCCGAGACGTTCACGATCCCGTTGGCGTCGATGTCGAACGCCACCTCGATCTGCGGCACGCCGCGCGGCGCGGGCGGGATGCCCATCAGATGGAACTTGCCGAGCGAGCGCACGCCCGGGGAGAAGACCGTCTCCGCCTCGCCCTGGAGGACGTGGATCTCGACCGTGGTCTGGCCGTCGTCGGCCGTGGTGAAGATCTCGCTCTTGCGGGTGGGGATCGTGGTGTTCCGCTCGATCAGCTTGGTGAAGATCCCGCCCTTGGTCTCCACACCGAGCGACAGCGGCGTGACGTCGAGGAGCAAGATGTCCTTGACGTCGCCCTTCAGCACGCCTGCCTGGATCGAGGCCCCGACCGACACGACCTCGTCCGGGTTCACGCCCTTATGCGGCTCCTTGCCGCCGGTGAGCCTGCGCACGAGCTCCTGGATCATGGGCATGCGCGTTGCGCCACCCACCAGGATCACGTGGTCGATCGCCGAGACGTCCTTGCCCCAGTCCTTGACCGCCTGGTCGAACGGCCCCCGGCAGCGCTCGACGAGGTCCTCGGTCATCCGCTCGAACTCCGAGCGCGTGAGCTTCATCTCCAGGTGCAGCGGCCCCTCGGCCGTGGCCGTGATGAACGGCAGGTTGATCGTCGTCTCGGCGACCTGAGACAGCTCGATCTTGGCCTTCTCGGCGGCCTCCTTGAGCCGCTGGAGGGCCATCCGGTCCTTGCCGAGGTCCACGCCGTGCGCGTCCTTGAACCCCTTCACCATCCAGTCGATGACGCGCTGGTCCCAATCGTCGCCGCCCAGCTGGGTGTCGCCGTGCGTGGCCTTGACCTCGAACACGCCCTCGCCGATCTCGAGCAGGGAGACGTCGAACGTACCCCCACCGAGGTCGAACACCAGGATCGTCTGGTCGTGCTGCTTGTCCAGGCCGTACGCGAGGGCGGCGGCCGTAGGCTCGTTGATGATGCGGAGCACTTCCAGGCCGGCGATCTGCCCGGCCTCCTTGGTCGCTTGACGCTGGGCGTCGTCGAAGTACGCGGGCACCGTGATGACCGCCTGGGACACGGTGTCGCCCAGGTAGGACTCGGCGTCCCGCTTCAGCTTCATCAGGATCTGCGCGGAGACCTCCTGGGGGGTCCACCGCTTCCCGTCGATCTCCACGGACCAGTCGTGCTGGCCCATGTGACGCTTCACCGAGCGGACGGTCCGGTCGGGGTTGGTGATGGCCTGCCGCTTGGCGACCTCGCCGACCAGGATCTCGCCGTTCTTGGAGAACCCGACCACCGAGGGAGTGGTGCGCGCGCCCTCGGCGTTCGGGATGACCACCGGCTCGCCGGCCTCCAGGACGGACACCACCGAGTTGGTCGTCCCGAGGTCGATCCCAACGGCTCGTGCCATGAGCTTCCTCCTCGTCTGCTTCCTGAGTCATCGGTCACGATAAAGGCTGAGTGTGTATGTGTCAACCTCCATGGCCTTCGAGGTCATCTACGTGCGTCGTTGCATCGACCGCCGACCCGCGCCTCATCGCCACGCTCCGCGTTCTAGACCATCCGAGATGCCGTCGGAGCCCGGTCACCGCAGCGCTGTGGGGAGGGTAGACTCCGCCGCATGGTGGCCAGGGTCCTGGTGCTGCTCGCGATCGCGGCGGTGGCGGCGGGGCTGTTCGCCAGGCGGGTCCGGTTCCTGCTCGGGCTCCTCCGGCTGGGCCGCCCGGTGGAGCGCTCGTTGGACCTCCCGGTGCGGGTGGAGCGGGAGGTCACCGTGGTGCTGGGGCAGCGCAAGCTCCTGCAGCGGCTGGTCCCAGGGCTCATGCACGCGTTCATCTTCTGGGGCTTCCTGGTGCTGCTCACGACCATCGCGGAGGCGGCGGGTCAGGCGGTCTCCTCCACCTTCGCCCTCCCCCTGATCGGGCGGACCGGGTGGCTGGGCCTGGTGCAGGACGTGTTCGGGGCCCTGGTCCTGGTCGGGATCGGGATCGCGCTGTGGATCCGGAAGGTCCAGCGGCCGGAGCGGTTCGTGGGGAGCCACATGCAGGAGGCGGACCTGATCCTGGTGTGGATCCTCGGCGTGATCCTGACCCTGTTCGGCCTGAACGCCGTGCGGATCGCCCGGGCCCTGGCCGAGGCTCCGACGGCCTGGACCCCGATCTCGACGGCGCTCTCACGGCCCTTCGACCCGATGAGCCCGTCGGTGCTCCGCGTGTACGAGCAGGTGTTCCTGTGGAGCCACCTCGTCCTGATCCTGGCGTTCCTCGTCTACATCCCGTGGTCCAAGCACCTGCACATCCTGGTGAGCTTCGTGAACGTGTTCCTGTCCAACACGCGACCCCGCGGCTCCCTCGCGCCGCTGCGGATCGACCTCGAGGGCGCCGAGGGCGAGGGGCTGGTGCTCGGCGCCGCCACGGTCACCGATCTCACCTGGAAGCAGATGCTGGACCTGTACACGTGCACCGAGTGCGGCCGCTGCCAGGAGGTGTGCCCGGCGTGGAACACCGGCAAGCCGCTCTCGCCCAAGCTCCTGGTGATGAACCTGCGCGACCACCTGTTCGAGGAGGGCCCGAAGCTGCTCCGGGCCCGGGCCGGCGGGGCCGCGGAGGGCACGGTGGCGCTGAACCCCGACGTGGTGGACGACGAGGTGCTGTGGTCCTGCACCACCTGCGGCGCGTGCATGCAGGAGTGCCCGGTGGACATCGAGCACATCGACCACATCGTGGACATGCGCCGGAACCTCGTGATGGCGGAGTCGAGGTTCCCCCACGAGGCCGGCGTCCTGCTGCGGAACCTGGAGGGACCGGCGAACCCCTGGGGGCAGCCCCAGGCCGAGCGCGGCTCCTGGGCCGACGGGCTCGACGTGCCGGTCCTTGAGCCCGGACGGCCCGCGCCCGAGTACCTGTATTGGGTCGGCTGCGCCGGATCCTTCGACGACCGGGCCAAACAGATCTCGCGGGCGGTGGCCGAGCTGCTGCGCCGGGCCGGCGTCCCGTTCGCGATCCTCGGCCCCCGGGAGCTCTGCACGGGCGACCCGGCGCGCCGGATGGGCAACGAGTACCTGTTCCAGACCCTCGCCGAGCGGAACGTGGCCACGCTGTCGGAGGCCGGCGTCACGAAGATCGTGGCGAACTGCCCGCACTGCTTCAACACCCTTCGGAACGAGTACCCGGACTACGGGGGACGGTTCGAGGTCGTCCACCACACCGAGCTGCTGGGGGACCTGGTGGCACAGGGCCGGCTCCGACCGACCGCGATGGTCCGCGCGTTGCTCACGTATCACGATCCCTGCTACCTGGGACGCCACAACGAGGTCTACGCGGCGCCCCGACGGCTGATCGAGCAGGTGCCGGGCGTCTCCACGATCGAGATGCCAAGGCACGGCCACCGCGGGCTCTGCTGCGGCGCGGGCGGGGCCCGGATGTGGATGGAGGAGCCGATCGGCAAGCGGATCAACGAGGAGCGGATGGACGAGGCGGTCTCGACCGGTGCGGACACGGTCGGGGTGGCGTGCCCCTACTGCCTCGTGATGCTGGACGACGCCGCCCGGGGCCGCGAGCGCGGCACCCAGGTCCTCGACGTGGCCCAGATCCTGGCTCGCTCGGTCGGCCCGGCGGGCTCCTAGGCCGTCCGGCTTCCCCCGACCCCGCGGACGGCACCCCACGGACGGACGATGGCGCCGCGTTCGGTGTGGGGCGTCGCGCCACCCCCGTACCTCATCTCCGGCGCGCTCGGTCAAGGCGGCTCACGCACCATCCGAAAGAAGAACTAGACCGAACGGCGCCGGGTGGCCCAACGGCCGTCCCCGGGTCGGGGTCGAGCACACGAGGGAGAGGCAGGGGGCACGGGGCGACCCGCGCCGACCCGGAGACGAGGGCAGGGTGGTGACGAGCACGGATCCATCGACGATGGCGGCCGAATGCCGGCGCCTGGCGGAGGCGCTCCGGCTCGATGCCGTCGGTATCGAGCACCGCGGCGCCGACGGACGACGCGAGGTCGCCTGGTGGGCGACGCCCGGAGGGCCTCCCCGACCCCTGGACCTGGACGAGGTCCTGTCGGGACGCGCCGAGGGGTGGGTGGTCTGCCCCCGGGGCGAGGACCGCGTGTTCGCGCGACTGTCGCCGACCTCCTCCGTGCGTTCGACCACGACCCTGGCGGCGATGCTGGCGCACCTGGCCGGCTCGGCGGGCCCCCAGGAGGGGGGCGGTTCCACGGATGGCCCGGACCCGGGCGGCGTGGCCCCGGAGGATCCGGTGGCCCGCGACCGGACCCGGTGGGCCTACGCGATCCACGACGGGCTCACGCAGGTCGTCACCGCCGCCGTGCTCGACCTGGAATGGAAGGCCCGCAAGCTCGAGCTGGCGCCGCAGGAGGCCATCGCCACGTTGTCGGCCGCGGCCGCGCAGCTCCGCTCGGCGCTCGACGAGATCCGCGGGATGCTCGCGGTGCTCACGCCACCGGACCAGGGAACCTCCGTGCCTCTCGAGGAACTGGTCCAGGCCGTGCTGGGGCGGTGGCAGCTGCCGGCCTCGTGGACGATCGAGGGCGACGTGGAGGGCATCCCCAGGCCCATCCTGGAGGCGGCCTCATCGGTGATCCGCGAGAGCGTGGCGAACGCCGCCAAGCACTCGTCGAGCCACGAGGTGCGCGTCCGGATCCAGGCGTCCCCCGCCGCGATGGAGGTCAGCGTGGAGGACCGGGGGCAGGGGTTCCGACCCACCGAGACCGGCCTGGAGGCCGGGCATCTCGGGCTCGAGATCATGCGGCGGCGGGTCGCCGAGGTGCATGGCTCGCTCGACATCCGATCCGAGCCCGGTCACGGCACACGGGTGGTGGCGACGCTGCCCGTCGGCAACGAAGGAGACGAACCGTGAGGATCATGATCGTCGACGACCACGCCCTGGTACGCCGCGGTATGGCCCACGTCGTTCGGGAATGCTTCGCCGATGCGGACGTCGTGGAGGCGGCCGATGCCGACGAAGCCCTCCGGGTGATGGGGGAGCGGCCGGCGGACATCGCGCTGGTGGACGTCCGCCTGCCCGTGCACGACGGGCTCGAGCTGCTCCACGACCTGAAGGCACGATGGCCCGAGATCCCCGTCATCATGCTGACGACGTTCGACCACGCCCACTACGTGCGCCGAGCGCTCGCGGAGGGGGCCGCCGGGTACCTGCTCAAGGACGCGACGCCGGAGGACCTCGAGCAAGCGATCAAGGTCGCCCTGTCGGGCGGCGGCAACGTCCTGTCGCCGCGGGTGATCCAGAACCTGTTCGAGGCGATGGAGACCGGCGACGCCGAGGACGAGGAGCCTCATCGACGCCACGCCGCGAACCTGACGCAGCGCGAGACCGACATCCTCGCCCTGCTCGCCGAGGGGAAGAGCAACCGCGACATCTCGCGCTCCCTGTTCCTGTCAGAGAAGACGGTCAAGGCCCACCTGGCGGCGATCTTCCGCAAGCTGAGCGTCACCAACCGGACGCAGGCCGCCATGGCCGCGGTGTCGATGGGGATCGGTCCGGCCAGGTTCCCCCACGAGCCGGGGGACGGGGAGCTCCTCGGACCGCAGGCCGCGCGGCGGGGGTGAGCGCGGGCCGGGACGTGGTGTCGGACCGGTGAGGCCGGCCGACGAGAGGCGGAGGTGAGCGGAGTGCGGATCGGACCGGTGGTCCAGGTTCGCACCGCGGGACCGGTCCGGAGCGATCGGCCCGTGACCACCGGAGGGTACACGTGGGAGACAACGAGACGGACCCGTCCGGGTCGGGGACGACGACCCTGGGCGGTCAGGGCGGACAGGCCTCCGGGCCGGTTGAGGCGTACGAAGAGGACTGGTACCGCAGCCTGAAGGCGCTCGCCGAGCGCCGTCGCGACCTGGCCGAGTACGAGGAGGAGAACGAGGCCGAGGAGGCGCCGGCCGAGGGCTCGACCGCCCCCTCGGTCGAGGACCGACCGGCGGTCGAGGCCGTCCCTCCGCACACGCCGCCTTCAGACGTGACTCCCCCGGTGGCCTCCGCACCGGAGGTCCCCCTCCGGGAGGAGCCCTCCGCCCCCGAGGGTGCCGCCGAGCAGGAGCCGTCCATCACGAACGAGGCGCCGCTCCCCCGGGCGGAGCCCGCCGATCCCGAGCCGGCAGAGGTCCGCGGGGAGCTCGCCGTCGGGGCCACGCCGGTCCATGGGGAGAGGACCCACGAGGCGTCGGAGACGATCGCGGAGACGCCGGCGACCACCGGGTGGTCGCAGCCCGAGGGGTCGCCGGAGGTCCTGCAGCCGTGGCGGTCGGACCAGCCGGTGAGCGCTCCGCAGGTCGGGGACGCTCCGCAGGTCGGGGACGC
>JBHGAT010000420.1:0-1881 GCA_041946645.1 Candidatus Velamenicoccus archaeovorus
CCCGCATCAGTCCAACCTCGGATCGAACGCCACCTTCAGCGTTCCCAGCTTGCCGGCCGACATCGCGTGGTCGATGGCCTCGCGCCACCGGCGCAGCGGGTACACGGCGCCGACGATCCCCTCGAGGGGGTTGGCCCGGGCGAGCTCGATCGCGATCTCGAACGCGTGCCGCTCGCGCGTGCCCACCCGCTCGATCCCGCCCGTGTACGCGCCCACGATCTCGAGCTCCCGATACCACACGGGGGTGAGGTCGGGCGCCTGCACGGGGATCCCGGCCAGCACCACCCGGCCGCCGGCCCTGGTGGTCCGCAGCGCCAGGTCCATCGAGCCCTTCGAGCCCACGCAGTCGATCGCCACGTCCACCCCGCCGAGCAGGAACGGACGACCCATCTCCGGACAGAGCTTGATGGCCGTGGTGTCGCGGCGGATCCGGTTGAGGGTTCCCTCGGGCGGGACGACCTCGGTCGCGCCGAAGCGCTCGGCCCACTCGCGCTGCACGCCGTGCTTGGCCGCGACGGTGATCGTCCCGGCCTGCGTGAGCTCCTTCAGCGCGAGCAGCGTCAGCACGCCGATGCTCCCAGCGCCGATCAGCAGGACGTCCTGGTTGGGCTCGACCCGCGCGCGGAGCGCGGCGTGGACGGCGCACGACAAGGGCTCGACCAGCACGGCGCGGCGGTCGGGCAGATCGTCGGGGATCGGGTGCAGCTGCGAGCGGTGCGCCACGAACATCCGGCTCCATCCGCCGCCGGTGTCCTTGCAGTAGCCGGTCTGGAGCCCGGCCGAGACGTGCCCGGTGGTCACGCGGTCGCACCGGCCGAACGCCCCGTCCTTGCAGCTCTCGCACCATGGCTCGACCCCGCGGGCGGGGCAGCCGAGCACCGGGCTCAGCACCACGCGCGCACCGGCGGGCAGGTCCTCGAGCCCGTCGAGCAGCTCGCCCACGACCTCGTGCCCCGGCACGAACGGCGTCGAGACCAGCGGCGTGAAGTACGGCGACGTGTGCCCGGCGATCGTGGCGAGGTCGGAGCCGCAGATCCCCGACAGGATCGGCCGGACCCGGCCCCACCCGGGGCCGAGCGGCTCGGGATCGCTCTTGTTCACGAACCGCAGCGGCGCCAGCGGGCCCGACACCAGGCCCGGCAGCTTGGAGCCGACCGCCCGCGCGGTGAGGTACCGCGGGATCGAGTGGAAGAGCTCGACCGC
Organism: Candidatus Velamenicoccus archaeovorus; assembly: GCA_041946645.1. GTDB lineage: Bacteria > Actinomycetota > UBA4738 > UBA4738 > HRBIN12 > DASQQQ01. The sequence goes on from JBHGAT010000420.1 coordinate 1,204, forward strand.
CTGGGTGGTCATGGCGTGCCCCTCCGCATCGCGCCGACCCTCATCACGTCCGCACCGCCGGCCTGGGGAACCGGACCCGGGGCATGCCGCCCGACATGCCCCACTCCTCGATCGGCCACCGACGCCGCCGGGCCACCCGGAGCAGCGCGGCGTCGGGCGACACCACGACGGGGTTGCCCACGGCCCGGAGCAGCGACAGGTCCGAATGGCTGTCCGCGTACGCGTACGACTGCTTGAGATCGGCGCCCTCCTGCTCGGCGTACCGGCGGAGCCACGCCGCTCGGGCCTCGCCGACCAGCGGCGGCTCGGCCAGGTAGCCCGTGTACCTCCCGTCCTCGATCGCCAGCTTGGCCGCGATCACCACGTCGAAGAGCGGGGCGATCGGCCGGACGAACGGCTCGGCGGCGGCGGTGATCAGGATCGTCCGGTGGCCGGCGGCCCGGTGCTCGCGGATCCGCCGGACCGCCGCGGCCGAAACCTTCTGCAGCATGAACTCGGTGACGACCTCGTCGACCAGCCGGTCGATGCCCTCGACGGTCGCGCCCTCGTACCGGCGGAAGAAGGTGCGCAGGAACTCGCCGCGATCGCGCCGGTCGGCCATGAGGTACGAGGGGATCCGCCCGAACACGTCGGCCAGCTCGGCCGGCCACTCCCACCACGGCAGGTCGGCCATCTTGG
>JBHGAT010000421.1:0-1877 GCA_041946645.1 Candidatus Velamenicoccus archaeovorus
CTACGACATCATCGTCATCACCAACGGACCGGAGCTCTCCGAGCTCATGGATCGGGGATGGCTCACCCCGCTCGATCACTCGCGGCTCACGACCTTCGCGAGGAACGCCGGCCCGCTCGTCCGCGACCCCCCGTGGGATCGGGGCAACCGATTCACGGTGGCCTGGCAGTCGGGCATCACGGGGATCGCGTACCGGCCCGAAGCGGTCCGGGCCCTCGGGAGGGAGCCCTCCAGCCTCCACGACCTGTGGGATCCCGCCCTCGCCGGCCGGGTGGGCATGCTCCGGGACCTCATGGACCTGGGGAGCGCCGGCCTCCTCTCGCTGGGGATCGACCCCCAGACCTCCACCACGCTCGGATGGCAGCGAGCCGCCGAGGCCCTCCGCGGTCAGCGGGACGCCGGCCTCGTCCGTGGCTATTACGACCAGGGCTACCTCTGGGCACTGCAGACGGGGAGGACGTGGATCTCACAAGCCTGGTCCGGCGACATCTTCCAGGCGAACCAGCTCGGCCACCCGGAGCTGCGGTTCGTCGTCCCGGAGGAGGGGGCGATGCTCTGGACCGACAACATGATGATCCCCGTGACCGCCCGCCACCCCCTCGATGCGTTGACCTACATGGACTTCGTGTACCGGCCCGAGATCGCGGCGATGATCGCCGACTGGGTCTGGTACATGACGCCGGTCCCCGCCTCCAGATCCATCATCGCCGACGTCTTCCACGACCAACCGGTCGCGGACAGCCCCCTGGTGTTCCCCGGCCGCGACCTGCTCGGTGAACCCTGGTCGTACCTGGCCCCGGATGCCGAGGGCCGCCTCGAGAAGCACACGACCTTCCTGAACTCGCGCCTGCGCAACTACTACGTCTTCGGGGATGCCGCCGAGTACCGTGCATGGCGGCGCCTGTTCGAGCCCATCGCAGCCGGCGCCTAGGCCGGTCCGACCGTTCGCCGATCGTTCAGCTGGTGCGGCGGTCCACCGCCCAGGAGGATCCCTCCGTGGGCTTGGTGAAGTTCTTCATCTCGGTGGCCACGGCCACCGCCTCGGCGTAGTGGGAGAAGGTCCGGCGGACCGTGGTGGCCACCCCGATCGAGATGGCCAGGAAGGGGAACCGCTGGACCTGGCCGCGCCGGTTGGTCACCTCGATCGAGCCGCGCGCGCGGTCCTCCGGGTCGTACAGGTCGGCCACCTGGGCGTCGAACCGGCGGCAGATCTCCTCGGCCAGGGGCTCGGCCGGCTCGGCGCCGCAGACCACGACGAAGTCGTCGCCGCCAACGTGTCCGACGAAGGTCTCGGGCCCGGCGATGGTGAGACCCGCGTCCTGGATCAGCCCGGCGGTCCGCTGGATCACCTGGTCCCCGCGCATGAACCCGTAGTGGTCGTTGTAGGCCTTGAAGTGGTCCAGGTCGGCGTACAGGATCGCGAACAGGTCCTTGGCCTGCACGCGCCGCTCGATCTCCTCCTCGATCCGGACGTTCCCCGGCAAGCCGGTGAGCGGGGACTGGGCCCGCATCTCCCTCGCCCGGCGCAGGACCCCCCGGATCCGCGCGAGGAGCTCGGGCGTGTCGAACGGCTTCACGATGTAGTCATCCGCACCCACCGAGAACCCCTCGAGCTTGTCCGCGGACAGCCCCCGGGCGGTCAGCATGATCACGCTCACGGTCGCCGTGCGGCTGTCCTGGCGGAGCCGGCGGGTCAGCTCGAACCCGTCCATGTTCGGCATCATCACGTCGCACAGGACGAGGTCCGGGCACGATGCCTGGGCCATCTCCAGCGCGAGCTCGCCGTCCGAGGCCAGCCGGACGTCGTACCCGGAGGCCCGGAGCTCGATCTCGAGCAGGCGCGAGATGAACGGGTCGTCGTCGACCACCAGGATCGT
>JBHGAT010000422.1:0-1877 GCA_041946645.1 Candidatus Velamenicoccus archaeovorus
CCCGAGGGACGGGAGGACCCTATCAACACGTGCGCGGAGGGGCCGGAGCCCCGCCGCGCACGTGCCGGGCGAGCGGGGTCAGCGCTCGTTCGACGGGACCGCCTCCACACCGGCCCCCGCCCCGACGGGCTCGAGCTCGGGCCGGAGCACGTGCTGCGGCTCGTGGCCTTCGACCTCGATCTTCGGGAGCCACTCGAGCCACCTCGGCAGGTACCAGTTCAGGTCGCCGAGCAGCCGCATACCCGCCGGGACCAGCAGCGTCCGGACGATCGTCGCGTCCATGAACACCGCCACCGCCAAGCCGAACCCCATCTGCTGCAGCGCGCCGATCCGACCGGCCGCGAACCCGGTGAACACCGCCACCATGATCAGCGCGGCCCCCGTGATGATCCCCGCCGTGGTCCGAAGACCGTAGGCCACGGCCTCCGTGTTGTTGCCGGTACGGTCGTAGGCCTCGCGGATCCGCGTCAGCAGGAAGACGTGGTAGTCCATCGACAGGCCGAACAGCACCGAGAACAGGAACAGCGGGAGCCACGCCTCGATGGCCTGCGTCTGCTGGAACTGGAACCCGATCGCGTTGAAGAACCCGATCCCCACGCCCTTCTGGAAGACCAGCGTCAGGGCGCCGTAGGCGGCGGCGACCGACAGCAGGTTCATGAGGATCGCCTTGACCGGCAGCACGATCGAGCGGAACACCACCGTCAACAGGACGAACGACAGCCCCAGCACGAACGCCAGCACGATCCACTGGTACGTGTCGGCCACGTCGAGGAAGTCGGTGAAGAACGCGGTGTTCCCGCCGACCAGGACCTCGACGCCGTCCACGCCGTCGAACGCCTGCGGCACCATCCGGCTCCGGAGGTCGCGGATCCCCTGGAACGCGGAGTCCGTCGACGAGTCGCCGCGGAAGTACGCGTCGAGCTCGATCGTGGTCCCATCGGGGCTGGGGATCGGCTGCGTCTCGGGCGCGAACGTGCGGTCGCTGGCGATCTCCTGCCGGAGCCGATCGATGGCCTGCTGGACCTCCGGCGAGCTCACGTCACCGGTGATCACGATCTTGGCAGGGTCCGTCCGGTTCCCGCGGAACTCGCGCTGGAGCGTGACGAACGCCGCCTTGGACCGGAAGTCGTCCGGGAGCTGGCTCACGTTCTGCGAGGTGCCACGGTTCAGCTGGAAGTAGAAGGCGCCCAGCCCGCCCAGCACCAGGACGCTCGCCACGAGGAACGCCACGGGCCGGGCCATGACCCCGCGGGTGATGCGATCCCAGAACCCGCCGCGGGGGTCGTGCTCGGAGTCGACCCGTGCCCGCTTGGACAGGCGCGGCCAGTTGATCCGGTCGCCGAGCAGCGACAGCAGCGCCGGCAGCAGGGTCATCGAGGCCGCCAGCGAGGCGATCGTCACCAGGATCGCCCCGCCCGCCAGCGCGCGGAAGATCGTGGTGGGGATGATGAACATCCCGGCCAGCGCGAGCACGACGGTCAGCCCGCTGAAGAACACGGCGCGGTTGGCGGTGGCGCCGGCGGCCCCGATCGCCTCGAGCTTGTCGAACCCCTTCTTCCGCTCCTCCCGGTACCGGGACACGATGAACAGCGAGTAGTCGATGCCGACCGCGAGGCCGATCATCGTCACCATGTTCTCGACGAACAGGTTGAACTGGAACAGCTGGCCGATCAGCGCCACCAGGCCGAGGGCCACGACGATCGCGAACAGGGCCATGACGATGGGCACCACGGCCGCCACGAGCGACGCGAAGACCACGATCAGGACGATCAGCGCGATGCCGATCCCGCTGCTCTCGCCCTTGCGGAGGTCCTCCTCGGCGATCTTCGTGAAGTCCGCCTGCAGCGCCCCCTGACCGGCGACCTGCACCGTGAACC
>JBHGAT010000423.1:0-2834 GCA_041946645.1 Candidatus Velamenicoccus archaeovorus
GCGGCCGGCAGGCGATCGGCCGGCGGTCGGCAGGGCGATCCGTCAGCCCCAGCGGAGCGAGTCGAGCAGCGCCCGGAACTTGGCTTCGGTCTCGTCGAGCTCGAGCTCGGGGACCGAGTCGGCCACGATCCCGGCCCCGGCGAACAGCCGGGCCGTCCGGTCCCCCACCTCGGCGCAGCGGAGCGCGATGGCCCACTCGCCGTCGCCCTCGGCGTCGACCCATCCGACCGGACCTGCGTACAGGCCGCGGTCGAACGGCTCGAGCTCGGCCAGCGCCGCCCGGGCCAGGTCGCGCGGCGTGCCGCACACCGCCGGGGTCGGGTGCAGGGCGGCCACGAGCTCGAGCACGCTGTCCACCTCCGGTCGCAGGGTGCCGGTGAACGGGGTGGACAGGTGCCAGACGTTGGCCGTGCCGAGCAGCTCGGGCTCGGTCGGGTAGCGCAGGTCCTCGCAGCGCGGGCCGAGCACCTCGGCCACGGCCTCCACCACCACGGCGTGCTCCTCACGGTCCTTGGCCGAGGCGAGCAGCCGCTCCGCCGAGGCCCGGTCCCGGTCGGGGTCGCCGAACCGCGGCGCCGACCCCGCCAGGGGACCGGCGGTCACCTCGCGGCCCCGCTTGGCCACCAGGAGCTCGGGGGTGGCACCGACCAGGGTGCGCCCACCCGGCGCCGGGACCGCGAACGCGAAGCACCCCGGGTCCACCGCCCGGAGCCGCCACACCAGCTGGGTCGGATCGAGCTCGCGCCCGGCCTCGACGACCAGCGAGCGGGCCAGCACGACCTTCCGCAGCTCCCCGGCGCGGATCCGGCGGGTGGCCTCGGCCACGGCGCGGCCGTACGCCTCGGGCGCCGGATCGGCCCGGAGCTGCATCGCCGTGAACGCCTCGTGCGGGGCGCCCCGGCCGAACCGCCGGCCGGCGGTCCGCTCCGCGAGGCCGGTCTCCTCGGAGCGGATCTCCAGCTGCCAGGTGTCGTTCGCTCCGGTCCGGATCGCGGCCCGCTCGGGGACCACCAGCCTGCCCGGCCCCCCGCCGAACGGGAACGCGCCGGCCGCGACCGGTGCCGCTCCGTCGACCCGATCGCGATCGACCCGGCGGAGCAGGGAGGCGGCCACCGACGCGGCCTCGTCCAGCCGCACGGCGCCGTCCTCGCAGGCCGCGCCGGATCCCGAGACGCCGACCCCCCGGCGCTCCAGGAAGAACCCACCGGGCCGGTAGGCCGCGAGCAGGTCGAACGCCCGGCCGAGGAAGAGCGCGCCGAGATCGGTGACGTTGCGGAGCGCGAACCCCGACGTGGCGCCGTCGACCGACGCGTCGCGCAGGGGCAGGCACAGGACGTCGGCCTGGACCAGGGGGGCGGAGGTCGTCGCGGCCTCGAGCATGCCGCGCGAGAAGTCGAACCCGACGGCCCGGTAGCCGCTCGTGCGCAGCTCCGTGCACAGGTCGCCGGTGCCGCATGCGAGGTCGGCCACCAGGGCGCCGCCGGGGAGGCGGAGCTCGGCCACGGCCGTGCGCCGCCACCCCACGTCGAGCCCGAGCGTCATCAGCCGGTTCACCAGGTCGTAGCGACCGGCGATGGCGTCGAACATCGAGCGGACGCGCCGGGCCTTCTCGGCCCCGGTGGGCAGGTCCGTCACGGACCCGCCCGGACCGTGCGGCCGGACCCGCCGTCGGCCCCGCCGAGCTCGGAGCTCCCCACCTGCTCCACGTGCGCCTCGGCCACGCCGAGCAGCACGCGGCGGAAGTGGTTGCCCACGAGCTCGGTCACCGCGGGGAGCAGCGTCCCGAAGGCCTCCACCAGCTGGGCGGCGGCCTCCTCGTCGGTGGCCGCGGTGTCGCGGATGGGCTTGCGCACGTGCTCGTCGAACAGCTCGACGGCCCGCTCGGCCAGCTCGAGCATGGCCCGGTGCGTGTCGCGGGCCAGCTCCAGCAGCTCGCCGAGGGGGAGCCCGAACTCGAGCAGCCGGAGCGCCGCCCGGACCATCTCGGTGTCGGCGCTCGTGTAGCGGGTCTCGCCGTCGACCACCCGGCCGAGCCGGATGCCCTCGCGCTCGACCGCCTGGATCAGCGAGGCCGGCACCCCGCTCCGCTGCGCGAACCGTTCGAGCGTGAGGAGCTCCTCGGGGGCGCCCTCGCCCCGCGCCGCGGCCAGGGCGGCCGCGAGGTCGGCATCGGCCTTGCCGAGCTCGCCGTCCAGCACGCGCTTGATGGCCGCGAGCGTGAGCCCCTTGCCCTGCAACGAGCGGACCTCGCGGATCCGCTCCACGTGCTGGGGGCCGTACCAGGCCACCCGGCCCTCGCGCTCGGGCGGGGGCAAGAGTCCCCTCGACTGGTAGTAGCGGACCGTGTCCACGGAGACGTCTCCGGCCGCGGCCAGTTGCTCGACCCGGTACCTCACGACCGCACACTCTACGAGTGTTCGCTCGAACCTTCATGCCGCCGGGCCGAGGATCGAGCGTCCGGGCTCAGCTCAGAGCGATCGCTGGGAGAACGCCAGGATCCGGCAGCCCTGCTTGGCCGCGACCCAGACGACAACCTTGGTGGGCGGCTGCCCGGCGCCGGGGCTCTCCAGGTACACACCCAGGTACGCGGGCGTCCCCTCGTAGCTAGCGGTGATCAGGCGGACCAGCCGGTCGTTCGGGGTGGGCGAGGCGGCCTCGGCCAGGCATGCCTCGGCATCGCCGGTGGCCGCCGGGATCAGGTCCGTGGGGGCCTCGACCCCGGCGTCCCCCGCGCCGGAGACGGCCTCGGCGGCGACGGAGCTCGAGAGCGACTCGAGCCTCGCCGCGTCGTAGTCGACCGAGGACTGGTCCTCCAGCTGGACACGCGCCGTCGA
>JBHGAT010000424.1:0-1862 GCA_041946645.1 Candidatus Velamenicoccus archaeovorus
GGCCATCGCGTCCGAGCTCGGCGGCCGGGCGGTGATCGCCGACGTGCGGGATCCGTCCCAGGTCGAGCGTGCCGTCGGCGAGGCGGCGAGCGCGCTCGGCGGGCCACCGGACCTGTTGGTCAACGCCGCCGGGATCTACCGGTTCGCGCCCGCCCTCGAGCTCGGGGTGGCGGAGTGGGACGAGGTGCTCGACACCAACCTGCGCGGCTCGTGGCTGGTCGCGCGCGCCGTGGCCGCCCGGCTGGTGGCAGCTGGCGATCGCGGGACGATCGTCAACATCTCCTCGACGGCGGGGCTCGTCGCCGATCGCGACGAGCCCTCGGTCCACTACAACGCCAGCAAGGCCGGCGTGATCGCGCTGACGAAGCAGCTGGCGGTCGAGCTGGCACCGTCGATCCGCGTCAACGCGGTGTGCCCCGGGGTGATCGACACCCCGATGCTCCGGATGATGGACGATCCCGCGTCAGGGGAGCGGTACCTGGCCGAGATGGTGCCGCTCCGTCGCCTGGGGACGCCGCGCGAGGTCGCCGAGGCGATCGCGTTCCTGTCCGCCGAGGGGTCGGGGTACGTGACCGGCGTCGCGCTGCCGGTGGACGGCGGCGCCACGGCGATCTGATCGATGGGAGGAGAGGACCGGTCCATGGAGGGGTTCCCGCGGATCCGGGTGAGCGGGGCGCATCGGGAGCGCGGCCGGCAGTACGGCGAGCAGGCTCGTGAGCGGGTGCGCCGGTCGATCGAGGCCTACGACGAGGTCTTCTCCCACTACGCCGGATGGCGCTGGGCCGACGTCCGACGGGAGGCCGCCCGCTACATCGCGCCGATCGAGCGGTTCGACGTCCGGTACCTCGACGAGATGCGCGGCATCGCGGAGGGCGCCGGGGTGGCGTTCGAGGACGTCCTGGCGATCAACGTCAGGACCGAGGTGATGTTCGCGGCCAAGGCACGGAGCGCGGCGGCCCAGGGGGCGCGGTCCGACGCCTGCAGCGCGTTCGCGGTGCTGCCCGAGCGGAGCGCGGACGGGCACACCCTGATCGGGCAGAACTGGGACTGGCTGCTGCACTCGTTCGAGACGGTCGTGATCCTGGAGGTCGCGCAGGACGAGGGGCCGGACTTCGTCACGGTGGTCGAGGCCGGGTTGCTGGCCAAGACCGGGATGAGCTCCTCCGGGATCGGGCTCGTGACCAACGCGTTGGTCACCGATCACGACCGGGGCGAGCCCGGCGTGCCGTACCACCTGGTCCTGCGCGGGATCCTCGATGCCGAGAACCTCTCGGATGCGTACGCCGTCGCGCAACGCGGCGTGCGATCGTCTTCGGCGAACTACCTGGTCGCGTCCGTCGACGGCGTGGCCGCCGATGTGGAGGCCGCTCCCGGCGACTTCTCCCGCCTGTTCCTCACGTTCCCCGTCGACGGCGTCCTGCTGCACACCAACCACTTCCTCTCGCCGTCCTTCGACGCCAAGGACGTGTCGCTGTGGGTCATGCCCGACAGCCCGTTCCGGCTGGAGCGGCTCCGCGCCGGGGTCCGTCGGCGCGGGTCGAAGCTCGCGATCGGCGACTTCCAGGAGCTCTTGGCCGACCACGCCAACCACCCATCCGGGATCTGCTGCCACCCGGACCCCCGGATGGACCCGTTCGACCAGGGCGCCACCGTCGCCTCGGTGCTGATGGACCTCGACGAGCGGCGCATGTGGGTGGCCGACGGGCATCCGTGCACCGCGCCGTACCGCGAGCTCGACTACGCGTCCTTCCTGTCGAAGCCGTCCGCGGTACGCGCGGCGGTCCCCACCGGGACGGTGGATCGCGCATGAAGCTGGGCTTCGGGCTGATCACCTGCCAGCGCTACCCCGGCGATCCGCGGCC
>JBHGAT010000425.1:0-1860 GCA_041946645.1 Candidatus Velamenicoccus archaeovorus
GAAGTCGATCGCGTGGACGTCGCGGAACGCGGTGAAGTTCTTCACCTCCAGGCGCAGCGGCCTCACGGCGCCCCCTCCGTCTCGAGCCCCAGGACCTCGTCGAACGCCGCCATCAACACCTCCGGCGGCGGTGCGCCGTGGTGCGCACGGTGGTACGCGACGAACTGCTCGCGCGGGTGGAGGGACGAGAGCGGCGGGCCGTCCGGCAGACCATCCGGCCCGCGTTCGTACTCCAGGTGCACGTCGAGCGCGTTGGGGAGCTCGTCGCGGATCCGGTCGGCGATCCCGGGGATCGGCCCGTCCGTCCGGACGAACACGCGCAGCCAGGCCTCGCCCGCATCCGCGCCCTGCGCCAGGACCTCGTCCATCGTGCCCCGGAGGTCCCGGAGCGGCCGCCCCGCCGAGAGGGGCACCTCGGCGACCCTCGCCGGCTTGCCGGGAACCGCGTCGACCACCGTGACGCTCTTGCGCTGCCCCGCCTCGCCGAAGTCGAGCTGCAACAGCGACCCGGCGAACCGCGCGGGCGCCGGCGCCCCTTTGACCGCTTGCGGGAGGTGCACGTGGCCGAGGGCGACGTACGCGGCCTCCGCCGGCAGGCGCGAGGGCGGCACCGCGTACGCGATGCCGATCGTGAGCTCGCGCTCGCCGCCCCCCGGGGTGACGAGCGCGCCGTCCGTGAACAGGTGCCCGAGCACGATGGGGATCCGGCCCGGCGTGAAGCCGGCGGCCATCGCGCCGAGGAGCTCGCCCATCCCCTGCGCATAGCTCTGGTACCACGACTCACCGGCCCGGAACAGCGCCGCGGCGTCGCCGAACCGTCGCTCCGGGACGAACGGGACCGCCGCGATCTCGGCCTCCTGCGTGCCGTCGCGGCCGGGGACCACGACGATGCCGCCGGCGTCGGGCGGAGCGACCTTCGGCACGATCAGGATCCCGAGCGGCCGCAGCACCTTGGCGAAGGCCTCCATCCGCAGGGCCGAGTCGTGGTTGCCGGGGATCGCCACGACGCGGATCCCGGCCTCGTGCAGCCGCAGGAACGCGTCGAACACGAGCGCGTCGGCCTCGGGCGTGGGGGCCCGGTGCTCGTACACGTCGCCGGCGAGCAGGACGCAGTCGACGCCCTCGTCCCGGGCGATGCCAACCACCTCGTCGAGCACCGCCGCGAACTCGTCCGTCCGGGAGCGTCCCCGGATGGCCTTGCCGACGTGCCAGTCGCCGGTGTGGAGGAACCTCATGCCGACCAGGGTACCCCCGGGCCCGGAGGGAAGTTACATCGTTGTGATCCCGTCACTCCCCCCGGAACCGCTCGAACACCGCGTCGCCGCCGCCGGCGGGGGCCGCCTCGTCGGCGCGCGTGGCCCACGACGGGAACGGGAACCGGATCTGCAGCGGCACCGGGATGTGCGGCTGCTGCAGGATCATCGAGCCCGGCTTGAGGATGGCCGCGCGCGAGCGGGTCACCGCCGGCAGGAACCCGTACTCGCTGCGCTGGGCCTCGGCCGTGTCGAGCCGCCCGACCACCCGGAACGCGCTGTTGGCGATGATCCGGCGCTCGACCTCGCTCGCGGTCTGCTCGGCGCCGACCAGGATCATCCCGAGCGATCGTCCGCGCTCGGCCACGTCGAGCAGCACCTCCTTGATGGGGCTCCACCCCTCCCGCGGGGCGTACCGGTTGAGCTCGTCGAGGACGAGGAACGCGAGCGGCTCGCGGCGCCCCATCCGCTCCTTGTGCTCGAACAGCCGCTTGATCATCACACCGGTCACGAACCGCTTGGCCCGGTCGTGCAGGTTGTGGATGTCGACCACCGTGACCTGGTTCGACTCCCAGTCGATCCGGTGCTTGGCGGGGTCCTCGGCCTG
>JBHGAT010000426.1:0-1850 GCA_041946645.1 Candidatus Velamenicoccus archaeovorus
CGCGCCGGCAACCCGAGCCGCTACGCGATGATGACGATCTCCGAGGGCGCCACGATGGTCGGTGGCGAGATGGTCGTGGGCGGCCGGGAGGACGCCTACGGGCACCGCAAGCTCGGCGGGATCGGCCAGGTCACGGGCGAGGCCCTGCGGGAGATCACCGGCGAGGGGATCATCTACCAGCAGCTCGGGTACCTGATGCGCTCGGGGAGCCCGGACTCGCTCGATCTGATGGTGGCGATCAACTACGCGGTCATGGCCGCCGATCTGGTCGTGCAGCAGGAGTTCGGACGGCTGGTGGCGCTCCGCAACGGCAACTACGTGAACGTGCCGATCGCGGTGGTCCGCCAGGGCGTGAAGCGGGTCGACGTCGGCGCCCTCTACGACGCCGCGAACTACCGCCCCAAGATCCGACACGTCGACGGCAAGCCGATGTTCCTGTACTGATCTTCAGGGGGAGGCCGCAGCCCGATCCTCGCTCCGCTCGGGGCTGCTGCCCCGTGGACCCCTCCCCCTATACTGGCCGGACCGTGAAGCGTTACCGGGTCGACCTGCGTTCGGACACCGTCACCACGCCGTCGCCGGCCATGCGCCGGGCCATGGCCGAGGCCGAGGTCGGCGACGATTGGTACGGCGACGATCCGACGGTCAACCGGCTCCAGGAGCGGGCCGCCGAGGTCACGGGCAAGGAGGCCGCCCTGTACGTGCCGACCGGCACGATGGCCAACCAGATCGGGCTGCGGCTGCACGTCCACGGCTCGGGCCACCTGGTCGTGGCCGAGTCGCACGCCCACGTGACCACCACGGAGGTGATGACCTCGGCCGTGCTCTCGGGGATCGCGTACCGGACGATCCCGGGCGACGCGCGCGGTCAGATCACGGCCGAGCAGGTGCGCGAGGCCCTCCAGCCCGACAGCTACTACGACGTCGAGGTGGTCGACCTCCTGGCGGTCGAGAACACGCACGGCCATGCCGGGGGGACGGTGATGCCCATCGAGGAGCTCCGGGCGATCCGCAAGGTGGCCCGGGACGCGGGCGTGCCGCTGCACATGGACGGTGCCCGCATCTTCAACGCCTCGGTGGCGGCCGGCGTCGACGTGGCCGAGTACTGCGCCGAGGTCGACACGATGATGTTCTGCGTCTCGAAGGGCCTGGGCGCTCCGATCGGATCCCTGGTGTGCGGGCCGGCCGAGCTGATCCGGGAGGCCCGCCGCCTGAAGATCCTGTTCGGCGGCGCCTGGCGGCAGGCCGGCATCCTGGCCGCGGCCGGCCTGATCGCGCTGGAGGATGGACCGCGACGCCTGCACGAGGACCACGCCCGGGCCCGCCGGCTGGCCGAGGGCGTGGCCGAGGCGCTCCCCGGCTCGGTGGACCCGTCCGCCGTTGAAACGAACATGGTGTTCGTCGACACGGAGGCGGTGGGGATGGCGACGCTGGAGACGGTGGAGCGGCTCGAGGCGGAGGGCATCGGCACCACGCCGTCGGGCCCGCGGATCCGGATGGTGACCCACGTCGACGTCTCCGACGAGGACGTCGAGACGGCGATCGCCGCCTGGCGGACCGTCGCCGCGGCGATGGGGTGAGGAGGATCGGATGAAGCTGTTCGGACCGAAGTACCCGGAGGAGATCGCCGAGCGCGTCCCGCCGGGCCAGCGCCTGGTCAAGGGGTGGCCGGTCCTGCACTACGGCTCGATCCCCCGCTTCGACGAGGCCGGGTGGGACTTCCGGGTGTTCGGGCTGGTGGAGCGGCCGTACACGCTCTCCTACGCCGAGCTGAAGGCGCTCGGGCCGGTCGAGGTGCAGGCGGACATGCACTGCGTGACCGGCTGGTCCACCCTCGACAACGTGTGGAC
>JBHGAT010000427.1:0-1847 GCA_041946645.1 Candidatus Velamenicoccus archaeovorus
GAGGGCGTCACGCTGGAGGCCGTCCAGGCCAACGCGGAGCTCTCGGCGTTCATCTCGGCGGCGGACCGGGTGATGGAGGCGCTCGGCTACACCGAGCATGGGTTCCGCCACGCCAACCTCACGGCGCGGATCGCCTTCAACGTGCTCACGCGGGCCGGGTTCGACGAGCACGCGGCCAACCTGGCGTGCGTGGCCGGCTACCTCCACGACGTCGGCAACATGGTCTCCCGCGAGATGCACGGCCAGACCGGCGCCGTGCTCGTCTACCACGCGCTGAAGGACCAGGTGCCGGGGCCGGACCTGGCCACGATCGTCTCGGCCGTGGCCAACCACGAGGAGGAGAACGGTCACGCCGTCTCGCCGGTCTCGGCGGCCGTGATCCTCGCGGACAAGTCCGACGTCCACCGCAGCCGTGTGCGCAAGTCCGGCCAGATCGAGTTCGACATCCACGACCGCGTGAACTACGCGGCCGAACAGTCGTTCCTGCGGGTAGACTCGGCAGCCAAGACCGTGACGCTCGAGCTCACGATCGACACCGAGATCAGCCAGGTCATGGAGTACTTCGAGATCTTCCTGGGCCGTATGCAGATGTGCCGGAAGGCCGCCGAGACCCTCGATTGCCGGTTCAAGCTCACCATCAACGGGGCGGAGCTGGCGTGAGGAGCACCCGCAACCTCTGGATCTCGATCGTCGTGGTGCTGATCCTGGTGGGGGGCTCCGTCGCCGCGATGGCCGGCGGCATCCGCCCGGTCCTGGGCTTGGACCTCGAGGGCGGCGTCTCGGTGATCCTCGCGGCGCCCGGCGGCACGCCCCGCGACGTGATGGAGCGCGCGCTCGAGAACATCCGCAACCGCGTCGACGCGTTCGGTGTGGGTGAGCCGCTGCTGTACCTGTCCGGCACCAACATCGAGGTGCAGATCCCCGGCCTGGCCCGGGGCACGATCGATCAGCGGGCCAAGGAGCAGTACTGCCTGATCGGCCAGGACGAGCAGAGCTTCGGCTGCTTCCCGACGCAGGACGAGGCCCAGACCGCGCTGTCGAGCACGGAGGTCAAGCCGGTCGTGAACTCGGTGTGCCTGACCGGCGACGTGTGGGGGGGCCAGCCGCCGTGCTTCGGGACCACCAAGGACGCGCAGACGGCGATCGACGCGATCGAGGTGGTGCCCGCGGCCCAAGCCTCGCCGGCGCCGACCACGCAGCCGTCCGGGCGGTTCTGCCTGAACGGGACCGGGCTGTCCGAGGCCCCGTGCACCTACGCCACCAAGGAGGACGCCACGGCGGCGCTCGACGCCATCGGCACCTCGGTCACCCGTGAGTACTGCCTCCAGGACGCCCAGGGCGACACGCTCTCGAGCGACGTCGGCCCGGCCTGCGCGCCCAACGAGGCCGACGCCAGGGCCGCGCTCACGGCCCTGTCCGCGCGGCACGAGACCCAGCAGTTCTGCGCCATCAGCTCGGCCGGCACCAACCAGGGGTGCTACCTGACGCGCGACGCCGCCCAGGCCCGGCTCCAGGAGACCGGGCAGGAGCGCCTGCTCCAGACGATCGGGACCACCGCCCGGCTCGAGCAGCGCGAGGTCCTCCAGACGCTCACGCCGAGCAGCGCCGACTACGCGTCCACCCCGGTGACGTGCGGCACGCCGACGCAACAGGAGTCGTCGCAGTGCTCCTTCAGCGCGCTCAAGGACCGGTCGGTCGTGTTCCTGGGTCAGGACGGGAGCACCAAGTACAAGCTCGGCCCGGTCGAGATCACCGGCGACGCCATCAAGAAGGCCACCGCCGTGTACAACACGGGGAGCCAGACGCAGGCCGCCACGGGGTGGGAGATCCAGTTCCAGCTCACCGGC
>JBHGAT010000428.1:0-1843 GCA_041946645.1 Candidatus Velamenicoccus archaeovorus
TCGGTGAGCTGCGCGAGCGGCGAGTGGGCGAGACGGTCCTTCCTTGCGACCAGGCCCTCGATCACCTTCGGGTCGAGCACCGAGCCACCGTTCGCCACCTCGCGGAGGGCTCGGACGATCTCGTCGAGGTCGGCGACCCGCTCCTTGAGGAGGTAGCCGAGCCCGGCCGCGCCGTCCCTGAGGAGCTCGTAGGCGTACTCGCCCTCGACGAACTGCGACAGGACCACCACCCCGATCCCCGGATGCTCGCTGCGGATCCGCCTGGCAGCGTCGATCCCCTCGGTGGTGTTGGTCGGCGGCATCCGGATGTCCGTCAGGACCGCGTCGGGCAGGTGCTCCTCGACCGCCGCGAGCAGCTCGTCGAACGTGGCAGCGGTGGCCGCCAGGTCCACGTCCTCGGCCGTCTGCAGGAGCGCGGCCGTTCCCTCGCGGACCAGGTAGTTATCCTCCGCGAACACGACGCGTACCATGCGCGCATCGTACAGGCCGCTTCCGGCCTGGGGAGGGGGGCGCGGTGACCATCCGCGTGGTGCTCGGAGAGGACAACGTCCTCGTCCGGGAGGGGGTCCGGGCGCTCCTCGATTCGTACGAGGACGTCGAGGTCGTGGGCGTGGCGCAGGACGCCCCGAGCCTGCTCGCGGCGGCCCGGGACCACACCCCCGACGTCGTCGTGACCGACATCAAGATGCCGCCGAGCTTCCGGCTCGAGGGCATCGACTGCGCGCACGCGATCCGCGACGGGCACCCGGGTACCGGTGTCGTGGTGCTCTCGGCCCACGACGATGAGGCCTACGCCCTGGCCCTCCTGGGCAAGGGCCGGAGCGGGCTCGCGTACCTGCTGAAGGACCGGATCGCGCAGGGGGACGAGCTGGTCCGCGCGATCCGCGAGGTCCACGCGGGCGGCTCCACGGTCGATCCGCTGATCGCCGAGCGCCTGTCCGGCCGGAGGGACGCGCAGGCCCGCGACCGCGAGCTGCTCGACATGATGGCCAAGGGGCTCGGGTACGCGCAGATCGCCGACGCCCTTGGCACCACGCAGGAGTCCGTCGACCGGCAGGTCGGGGAGCTCTTCCGTCGGATGGCCGGTGAAGGCCACGGGGCCGGCCTGGTCGACGAGTTCAAGCGCCTGCACGCGGCCGTGGTGGAGCAGGCCGCCTCGCGCAGGACGCTCGCGTCGTTCGTGCCGCAGCAGCTCGCCGATCGCCTCGCGCTCCAGCCCGATGCGCCGATCGAGCCGCAGGAGGTCGAGGTCACGGTCCTGTTCTCCGACATCCGGGGCTTCTCCACGATCGCCGAGCGTCTGCCCGCCCGGGACGTGGCCTCGGTGGTCGGTCGGCACCTCTCCGCGATGGCCGAGGTGGTCGTGGCGCACGGTGGGACGATCGACAAGTTCCAGGGCGATGCGGTGATGGCGGTCTTCGGTGCGCCCGACCCGCAGCCCGACCACGCGGCCCGGGCCCTGCGGTGCGCCGTCGCCATGCAGGCCCGTCAGGCAGAGCAGAACGCGGTCGGCTGGGGGGTCGACGGCCTCCCCATGCTCGGCGTGGGCATCGGGGTGAACACCGGCCGGGTGATCGCCGGCACGGTGGGCGGGGGCGGCCGTCTCGAGTACACGGTGGTCGGCGACGCCGTGAACGTCGCGTCGCGCCTGCAGTCGGAGGCCGAGGCCGGCGAGATCGTGGCCGCAGCTTCCACGGTCGGAGCGGCGCCCCACGTCCGGTGCGAGCCGGTCGGGCGACGCGCCGTGCGGGGCCGCGAGGAGCCCGTGGAGGTGTTCCGTGTCCTCGACGCATGAGCGCGTCGCCCCGGTGCGGCCGGCTCGGTGGCCGTGGTACGCGCTCGC
>JBHGAT010000429.1:0-1839 GCA_041946645.1 Candidatus Velamenicoccus archaeovorus
GCCAGCGTGATCGACATGGAGACCGAGCGGGGGCTGGTGGAGTCGCCGAGGGTGGCCGAGCTGGCCGCGGAGCAGCTCGGACCGGCGGTCTCGGCCAGGGACCTGCGGGACCACGTGTCGGCCTCGGTCCCCGCCAACACGCAGTTCCTGGACGTGGCCTTCACCGCGACGGATCCCGGGCGGGCCCAGCGCTCCGCGCAGGCGCTCGCCGATGCGTACATCGCCTTCCGCCGCACGGAGGCGCTCGATGCGTACGCGACGGCCGCGCAGGGGTACCAGCGGCAGATCGACGACCTGCAGTCGGAGCAGGCCGATGCCCAGGCGCAGCTGGAGGCCGCCCCGTCCGGCTCGGACGAGGCCGCGGCGCTCCAGGCCCGGATCCAGTCGATCGACGGACGGATCGCGGTGCTCCAGGCGCAGATCGCGCCGCTGCTCGCCCCCAGCGTCGACCCCGGCGACGTGGTCGCTCCGGCCGAGCGCCCGACGTCGCCCTCCAGCCCGGACCTGGTCCGCAACGGGCTGCTGGCCCTGGTGGTGGGCCTGGCCCTGGGGATCGGCCTGGCGTTCCTGCGGGAACGGCTGGACGACCGTCTGCAGGGCCGGGAGGACCTCGAGGAGCAGCTGGATGCGCCGGTGCTCGCGGTGGTGCCGAAGATCCCCGGCTGGCGGGGCGGGGACCAGGTGCGCCTGCCCGCGCTGCACGAGCCCAAGAGCGCGGCGGCGGAGGCCTACCGGACCCTCCGCACGTCGCTGCAGTTCCTGGCCGAGCAGGACGGGCTGCGGGTGATCATGGTGACCAGCCCGGCGCTGGGGGAGGGCAAGACGACCACCGTCGCGAACCTCGCGGTGGTGCTGGCGCAGGCCGGCCGGCGCGTGGTCGTGATCGGCTGCGACCTGCACAAGCCGCGCCTGTACCGCTTCTTCGGGATCCCCAACGACGGCGGGCTGACCGAGATCCTGGCCGGGACCGTGGACGTCGCCAGCGCCAGCAAGAAGGTCGGCCCGGAGACGCTGCGGGTGATCCCGGGCGGCAGGATCCCGGCCAACCCGGCCGAGCTCCTGGCCTCGGAGACCATGGGGCGGCTCCTCGAGCAGCTCCGCCAGCACGCCGACCTCGTGCTCCTGGACACGCCGCCGGTGCTCGCGGTCTCCGACGCGCTGGGGCTGGTCCCCCTCACCGACGGGGCCATCGTCGTGGCCGACGCCGGCACGACCACGCGCGCGGTGGTGCGGTTCGTCCGCGAGCAGCTCGAGCAGGTCGGCGGCAGGATCGTGGGCGGCGTCCTGAACAACCTCGACCCGGCCCGGGCCCGCGCGTACCCCTCGTACTACCGCCAGTACTACTCGAGCGGCTACTCCCAGGGCCCCCGCGACCGGGGCAACGGCAACGGGTCGCGCCGGGCGCGCGAGGTCTCCGAGACCTGGAAGCCCGAGGACATGTGGCGGTAGGGCCGTGGAGCCCTCCGCGCCCACCGTCACCGGATCGCCGAGCGCTCCCGGGCCCCCGGTCGGGCGCCGCGCCCGGCGGCGGCTCCGGTGGGTCTGGGGAGCGGGGCTCCTCCTGGCCCTCGCGGCCGTGTGGGTGCTGCCCCTGGTCGCGGCTCAGGGCCGCCTGCGGGCCGGCGCCGACCGGCTGGCGAGCGTGAGCGCGCTGGCGTCGGCGGGGGACGTCGCCGGGGCCGACCGGGCCCTGGCCGCGGCCGAGGGCGAGCTCCGCGCGGTGGAGGCGGGGCCGGCCGGCCTGCTGCTGCGGATCGAGGGCGCCATCCCGCTGCTCGGCCGGACCGCCGACGGCGTCCGGACCCTGGCCGGGGCCGGCGCCGAGGTGGCCTCGGCCGG
>JBHGAT010000043.1:0-9881 GCA_041946645.1 Candidatus Velamenicoccus archaeovorus
TCAGCCCGCCAGGACCCGCTCGATCTCGTCCGGGGTGAGGCGGCGGAACTTGCGGCGGGCCCCCCGGGACCGGTCGAGCACGCCGGCCTCGATCGAGGCGGCCTCGATCTGCCGCGCCTCGGCCTGCGAGAGCGCCTTCACCGCCTCGCGCACCGCCGTGGCCAGGTCCCACCCCTCCTGGAACGAGCCCTGGAGGGCGTTCGAGAGCGCCTCCGCGTGGCCGCCGATGCCGACGAACCCCTGCTCGTCGGTCACCGAGCCGTCGAACAGGATGTGGTACAGCTCGTTGCTGCCGTGGTCGTCGGAGATCTCGCCGACCAGGAGCTCGACCTCGTACGGCTTCATCTGCTGGGTGAAGATGGTGGACAGGGCCTGCGAGTAGGCGTTGGCGATGTCCTTGGCCTTCACGTCCTCGCGGCCGTACGAGTAGCCTCGCAGGTCCGCCAGGCGGACCCCGGCGATCCGCAGCTCCTCGAACTCGCTGTACTTGCCCACCCCCGCGAAGGCGATCCGGTCGTAGATCTCCGAGATCTTGTGCAGCGTCGTGCTGGGGTTCTCCGCGAGGAAGAGCAGGCCCTGCGCGTACTCGATCGCCACGACGGACTTGCCCCGGGCGATGCCCTTGTGCGCGTAGTCCGAGCGGTCCTTCATGAGCTGCTCGGGCGGCACGTACGGCATGAACGACATCAGGCCCGTCCCTCCATCACCGCGTCGAACGCTGCCCGCAGCTCGGGGTCGGAGGCGCTGGTGACCCCGTCCCCGGTCACCACCAGCACGGTCGGGAAGATCCCCCGGGCCGGGTCGGGCCCGCCGGTGGCGGCGTCCTCCTCGGCCGCGTCCACGAGCGCCTCGACGCCCACCCGGATGCCCTCGTCGCGGGTCAGACCGGGGCGCCATCGCTTCTTGAGCGAGCTGGTGGCGGGGCGGCCGCCGGAGCCGGTGGCGTGGTAGTCGTCCTCCTCCCACCGGCCCCCGGTCGCGTCGTAGTAGAAGATCCGTCCCTCGCCCCGGACCTCGTCGTAGCCGCCGAACAGCGGCACCACGACCAGGCCCTGCAGGGCCAGCGGGAAGTTGCCCCGGATCATCTGCGCCAGCCGGTTGGCCTTGCCCTCCAGCGACAACCGGTCCCCGGTGATCTTCTCGTAGTGCTCGAGCTCCAGCTGGAACAGCTTGACGATCTCGACGGCCTGGCCGGCGGCCCCGGCGATCGCGATCGCCGAGTAGTCGTCGGCCGCGAACACCTTCTCGATCCGGTCGTCGGCGATGGCGTAGCCCTCGGTGGCCCGGCGGTCCCCCGCCATGACCATCCCCCCCTCGAACTTGAGCGCGACCACCGTGGTCCCGTGCGGGACGACGACCTCGCCGGGGGAGGTCGAGATCCGCTGGAGGAGCTCGGGTCGGGTGCCCGCCACCAGATCGAAGAAGCTGGGGTTGCTGCCGACCGGGACGCCCGCCGCGAGCGGCGGCACGAGGGACCCGTCCCTCATTCCCCGCCCTTCTGCACGTAGCTCTTGATGAACTCCTCGGCGTTCTCCTCCAGGACGGAGTCGATCTCGTCGAGGATCTCGTCCATCTCCTCCTTCAGCTTCTCGCCCGTGGCCGCGACCTGCGCCTGGCCGGCCTCTGCCGGATCGCCGCCGTCGCCCGCCTTCCGCTGGGTCCGCTTCTGTTCCTGCTCCTGCGGCACCGCCTGGGTCCTCCTTCCCACGCTGGACCCCTATCCTATCGGGGCCTCACGCCGAGGTCGGGGTACGGCCGGACGCCGGGTCACGACTGCAGGAGCTCGACCAGCGTGGCGGCGTCGGCCGAGCGATCGATCAGCTCGGCCACGTGCAGGGCCGTGCCGCGGAGCGGCTCACGCATGGGGATGCGCTGGAGCGCCTCGCGCCCGACGTCGAAGATGATCGAGTCCCACGAGGCCGCGGCGATCGCCTGCGGGTACCGGGCGATGCACCGGCCGCGGAAGAAGGCCCGGGTGTCGGCCGGCGGCTCCATCACCGCGCGGTCGATCTCCTCGTCCGTGACCAGCCGCTCGACCTGCCCCGACCGGGCGAGCCGATGGTACAGGCCCTTGTCCCGCCGGACGTCGTGGTACTGGAGGTCGATCAGGCGGAGCTTGGGGTCCGACCACTCGAGCCCGTCGCGTCCGCGGTAGCCCTCGAGGAGGCGGTGCTTGGCCACCCAGTCGAGCTCGCGGTGCAGCGACAGGGGCTCGGTCTCGAGCGCCGACAGGACCGCCTCCCACCGCCGGAGGAGCTCGCGGTTGGGCGCCGTGTCGTCCTCCTGCTCGACGTACTTGGCGGCCCGGTCCAGGTACTCCCACTGGAGCTGCACGGCCGTGAGCCGGCGCTCGTCGGCCAGCCGGACCGTCTGCGTGCAGGTGACGTCCCGGGAGACCTCGTGGAGCGCCGAGACCGCGTTGGCCAGCGACAGGTCCGGCAGGTACTCGTCCTCGACCATCTTCAGGACGAGCGCGGTGGTCCCCACCTTCAGGAAGGTGGCCACCTCCATCATGTTGGCGTCGCCGATGATCACGTGGAGGCGCCGGTACTTCTCGGGGTCGGCGTGCGGCTCGTCCCTGGTGTTGATGATGGGCCGCTTGAGCGTGGTCTCCAGACCGACCTCGGCCTCGAAGAAGTCGGCCCGCTGGGTGAGCTGGAACCGGTGCCGGTCCTGCTCGTCCCAGGGCGCCTCGCCGCCCATCTTGCCGGCCCCCGTGAACACCTGACGGGACACCAGGAACGGCGTGAGGTCCCGCACGATGTTGCCGAACGGCGTGGCCCGGTCCACCAGGTAGTTCTCGTGCGTCCCGTACGAGTTGCCCTTGCCGTCGCTGTTGTTCTTGTAGATGGCGATCCGCTGCCCGGGCGGCAGCACGCGGTGCATCTCCTCCAGCGAGCGCTCGAGGATCCGCTCCCCTGCCTTGTCGTGGATCACCAGCTCGCGGGGGTCCGCGCACTCGGGCGTGGAGTACTCGGGGTGCGCGTGGTCCACGTAGTAGCGCGCGCCGTTCGGCAGGATCACGTTGGCCAGCCCGAGGTCCTCCTCGGAGGGCTCGCGGATCTGCACCGGCTCGAACCCCCGCGCGTCGCGGAGCGGCGACTCCTGCTCGTAGTCCCACCGGATCCGTCGCAGCGTCCCGGCGTACGTGCTGATGAGCAGCGACGAGGACAGCACGGGGTTGAAGTCCGGCGACCCCACGGCGGAGATCCCGTACTCGGTCTCGGTGCCGATGACCTTGGGGATGGCCATCCGGTGAGCTTACAGGTACTGACCGGCGCTGATGCGCTCGACCTGCCGGCCCTCCTCGCCGCCGTCGCCGAGCAGCGTGCGCACGTAGACGATCCGCTCGCCCTTCTTGCCGGAGATGCGTGCCCAGTCGTCCGGGTTGGTGGTGTTGGGCAGGTCCTCGTTCTCCTTGAACTCGTCGCGGATCGCCAGGAGGAGGTCCTCGGTCTTGATGCCCTTCTCGCCGGTCGACAGGAACCGCTTGATGGCCTCCTTCTTGGCCCGGCGGACGATGTTCTCGATCATCGCCCCCGAGTTGAAGTCCTTGAAGTACAGGACCTCCTTGTCGCCGGAGGCGTAGGTGACCTCGAGGAACCGGTTCTCGTCGGTCTGCGCGTACATCCGGTCGACGGTGACCTGGATCATCCGGTGGACCGCCGCGGGGGTGTCGCCGGCCCGCCGGCTCTCGTCGGGATGGATCGGCACCGTGTCGTTGAGGTACTTGGTCATGATGTCGGCCGCCTGCGCGGCGTCGGGGCGCTCGATCTTGATCTTCACGTCGAGCCGACCAGGCCGCAGGATGGCGGGGTCGATCAGATCCTCGCGGTTGGATGCCCCGATCACGATCACGTTCTTCAGGGTCTCCACGCCGTCGAGCTCCGAGAGCAGCTGCGGCACGATCGTGTTCTCGACGTCGGACGAGATGCCCGAGCCCCGTGTCCGGAAGATCGAGTCCATCTCGTCGAAGAACACGATCACGGGCAGGCCCTCCTCGCTGCGCTCCTTGGCCCGCTGGAAGATCTGCCGGATCTGGCGCTCGGTCTCGCCGACGTACTTGTTGAGGAGCTCGGGACCCTTGATGTTCAGGAAGTAGGAGTGGGCGTCGGGGCGGCCGGTGCGCTCGCGGACCTTGTCGGCCAGCGACTTGGCCACGGCCTTGGCGATCAGGGTCTTGCCGCACCCGGGAGGCCCATACAGCAGGACGCCCTTGGGTGGCTCGAGCTGGTGCTCGTGGAACAGCTCGGCGTACAGGAACGGCAGCTCGACGGCGTCGCGGATGGCCTCGATCTGCCCCTCGAGCCCCCCGATGTCCTCGTAGGAGACGTCGGGGACCTCCTCCAGGACCAGCTCCTCGACCTCCTCCTTGGGCAGGCGCTCCAGCGCGACGTTGGAGCGGCGGTCCACCAGCAACGGATCCCCGGCCCGGATGGGCTCCTCCCGCACGCCGTGCGAGAGCGTGGCCACGAGCTCGTCGTCGCCGTGCCCGACCACGATCACGCGGTCCTCGCCGAGCCGGTCCTTCACCCGCATGACCTCGCCGGCCACGTCGGGCTGGAGGACCTCGACCACGTTGAGCGCTTCGTTCAGGATCACCTCGGCGCCGCGGCGGAACCGGTCGGGGTCGAGCTCGGGCGCCACGCTCACACGCATCTTCCGCCCCGCCGTGAACACGTCGACCGTGTCGTCGTCGTTACGACCGAGGTACACGCCGAACGTGGCGGGGGGCTGGCTGAGCTTCTCGACCTCCTCGCGCAGGGCTTCGATCCGGTCGCGCTCGGCCTTGAGCGCGGTGGTGAGCTTGTCGTTCTGCACGACCGCGCGGGACAGGTCGCTCTTGGTCTCGAGCAGCTTCTCCTCGAGGATCTTGACCTGCCGGGGGGCGTTGGTCAGACGGCGGCGGAGCAGGGCGACCTCGTCCTCCAGGAACCGAACCTGGGTCTGGAGCTCGTGGATCTGCTTCTCGTAGCGCTCCTGCTGCTCGCGAGGGTCCGACTCGGGCATGCGCTGCACCTCCCGCCTGCGGGCCAGTATACGCTGGCCCCCCGACGCGCCCGGGAGGCCCGCGAAGACCTCCTCGTCTCCTGAGATACGTTGTCGGTCGTCTCCTCGGTCGGCTGAACGCGACGTCGGTGGGCGATCAGTCGCCGGGGGGCTCGGCGCGACGACCGATCGTGATGAACCCGGTGTGCCCGATCATCCGGTGGTCCGGGCGCACGCTCCGCGCCGTGACGTGCCAGGGCCGGTGCAGCAGCTCGAACGTCTGCACCTGGTCGAACCCGCGCTCCTGCATCGACAGGACCAGCGTCTGAACCTGCACCGTGGTCGGCAGGAACCCGCAGGCCACCCCGCCGGGCTCGAGGACCTCCGCCACGGCGCCGAGCACCCCCCACGGCTCGGGCATGTCCAGCACCACGCGGTCGAAGCGCTCGCCGGTCCCGACGACCCCCCGCAGGTCCCCCTCACGCAGCTCGATCCACGGAGGGACCTTGCCGAAGAAGCTCTCCACGTTGGCCGCGGCCTTCCGGTGGAACTCGGGGCGGAGCTCGTACGTCACCACCCGACCCTCGGGACCCACGGCCCGACCCAACGCGATCGTGAGGGCACCCGAGCCGGTCCCCGCCTCGAGCACCCGAGCCCCCGGGTACACGTCGGTCTCCACGAGGATCGCCCCGAGGTCCTTCGGGTAGACGACCTGGGCGCCCCTCGGCATCTTCAGGACGAAGTCGGCCAGCCGAGGGCGGAAGCACGTGAACGGCATGCCCCCCGTCGAGTGCACCCGTACGCCCTCGTCGGACCCGATGATCAGGTCGTGGGGCACGGCACCGCCGTGCGAGTGCCAGCGCTCGCCGGGGCGCAGGCGGGTCAGCAGGTAGCGACGACCCCGGCCGTCGATCAGGAGCACGCGCTCCCCCGGCTCGAACGGTGCGCCCACGGTCGTCCCTCCCGGCTCAGCGCCCCGCCGCGCCGTAGATCTCGGCCGGCAGGACCTCCTCGGAGGACTCCTCGACCACCTGGCGGTCCGTGACCTCGGGCCCGGCCTCCGTCGTGGGGCGCTCGCCCAGGCGCTGCCCCAGGATCTGCGCCCGGGCCCGGCAGAACGCGCAGAACCGGCCGGTGGTGGGCTGCCCGCACGATGCGCACGGACGGAGGTCGGCCCTGTCCTGCCGTTCGAACAGCGGGGCGGCCCGGTCCAGGTAGCCCAGGAGGAACTGGGCCTTGGTCCCCGGGGACGTCGCCTCCAGATGGTTCAACGCCTCCTTGTACCGGAGCTGGGTGTTCCCGGCCACCAGGGGGCACTCCTCCACCACGTAGTCGATCCCCCGCAGGAACGCGTACGCCGCGGTCTCGAGCTCGGACAGCCGGTACAGCGGCTTGACCTTGCGAGCCAGACCCTCCGCTGCCGGCAGGACCGGCGACTGGCGGGCGATGTACTCGGTCTGCCAGCGCAACGTGTTGCCGAGCAACGTAGCCGCCTCGTCGTCCAGGTTGTGGCCGGTGGCGATCACGTCGAACCCGTGCTCCAGGGCCACCCGGTTGAACACGTACCGCTTGGAGAGCCCGCACACCGCACAGGTGGAGCGCGAGCCGCGCCGGCCCGCGGTCGGGACGTCGAAGCCGTGCTCGCGCTCGAGGTCGACCAGGATCAGCTCGGCCCCGCGGTCGGCGGCGAACGCCTTCACCCGCTGCCCCGATCGCTCCGAGTAGGCGCCGATCCCCAGGCCCAGGTACATCCCGGTCGCGCGGTACCCCAGCTCGAGCAGCACGTCCCACAGCGCGAGCGAGTCCTTGCCCCCGGAGACGGCGACGAGGACCCGGTCCTCGGGGCCGAACATCCGGTGGGAGACGAGGGCGCGCTTCACCTGCTCGTGGACGTGATGGATGAAGCAGTCCCGGCAGAACGCCGCGTTGTGGCGACGGACCTCGACCACGGGGGGCCTCCCGCACCGCCGGCACCTCATCGCCCACCCCCCGAGATCACCGGACGGATCTCCAGGACGTCGTCCTCGGTCACGCGGTCCTCCCGGGTGAGGAGGTCGCGCTCCCGGATCACCAGGACCGTGTCCGGGCTGATGCCGAGCTCGGCCAGGACCTCGCGGACCTTCCGGTCCCCGGGCACCTCGACCTCACGATCGGGGTTGCGAAGCCTCACCCTCATGGAGGTTCAAGGCTACCCCACCGCCGGGACCCCCCGGACGCTCGAGGCGCCCGGCCGAGCGGGCCAGCACCCACAGGAACGCCGCCATCGGCACGTACCACAGCCCGAACACGTCACCGGTGAGCACGATCGCGAGCCCCAGCGCGGCCAGCAGCCCCGCCACCAGCCGGCCCCCGGCCGAGGCCACCCGCGTGGCCCGCCGGCGATCGCCGCGCAGGCGCCACAGGGCCGCCCGGAGGAGGCGGCCGCCGTCCAAGGGCAGCCCCGGCACCAGGTTGAACAGCGCCACGCCCAGGTTCACCAGCGCGAGCGTGGCCACGACGCCCTCGCCCTGGCGCCACCGGAGGGCCGTCGCCACCGACGTCAGCAGCGCGAACACCCCCGCGAGCGCCACGGAGGTGGCCGGGCCGACCAGCGCCACCCCGAACTCGCGGTCCGCCGTGGGCACCTCCCCCTCGATCCGGGCCACCCCGCCGAACGCGAAGAGCGTGATCCCGTGGATCGGGATCCCGAACCGCCGGGCCACCACGGAATGGGCGACCTCGTGCGCCAGGAGGCAGGCGAAGAACGCCACCGCCGTGATCAGCGCCATCGAGACGTGGGACGCCGGGCCGAGCCGGGGATAGGCGCGCTCGAACGCCACGGCCGTGGCCCAGGTCACGAGCCCCAGGACCAGGAACCACGACGCGTGCAGGTCCAGGCCGATCCCCCACACACGTCCGATGGGGACGCTCCAGCGGCGCACCGCTCCAGCTTACGCGGGCTAGGACAGCGGGTTCGGGCTGACCCCCAGGGTGACCGTCACGGTGGCCCGGGAGCCGTCGGGGCGGATCAGCTCGAGCCGCACCCGATCCCCCGGCGAGCGGTCCCGGATCAGCGAGCCGAGCTGCGTCGAGCCCTGGACCGTGGTGCCGTCGAAGCCGACGATCACGTCGCCCGCCTCCACGCCGGCGCGTTCGGCCGGCCCGTCCGGCGCCGTGTCCACCACGTACGCGCCCCGGTCCACGGGCAGGCCGAGCTGGAAGGCCAGGCTGGGTCCGAGGTCCTGCGACACCACGCCGAGGTAGGCCACGGGCGCCGTGGGGTTCTCGATCGCGGCCTCGATCGTCGGCAGGGCCACGTTGATGGGGATGGCGAACCCGATGTTCTCGGCTTGCGCGGCACCGGCCCCTGCGGTGTTGATCCCCACCACCTCGCCCTTCAGGTTCACGAGCGGCCCTCCCGAGTTCCCGGGGTTGATCGCCGCATCCGTCTGGATCACGTCGGCGTACCGCCGCTGCCCGTTCCGGCAGACCTGGCAGTTGGGATCGTCGGCGGTGATCGTGCGGTCCAGGGCCGAGACGATCCCGCTGGTCACGGTGGGCCCGCCGGGAAGCGCCTCGGCGTACCCGATCGCCACCACCGGCTGGCCGAGCTGCAGCTCGGACGAGTCGCCGAGCGGCACGGTGGGCAGGCCGTGGGCATCGATCCGGAGCACCGCCAGGTCGGCCTGGGCGTCGCCTCCGATCACGCGTGCGTCGTACCGGCGGGAGTCCGGCCCCGACGTGATCACGGTGATCCGCTGGGCGCCCTCGACCACGTGGAAGTTGGTCACCACGACACCGTCCGCCCGGATCACGAAGCCCGTTCCCACCCCCCGGCCGGAGCCGCCGCCGAACCCCCCTTGGAACAGGTCCGTGGTCACGTTGACCACCGCCGGCTCGACGCGCTGGACCACCTCGACCACCGGGTACCGGGCCGGACCGGAGCCGCCCACGCGGATCCCCGCCGGCGAGGGGGCGGGTCGCTCCCGGACGATGGTCCGGGTGCAGGAGGCGGCCGCGAGCACGACCGCGGCCAGGACGGCGAGTCGGGCTGGGCGTTCCATCGCTCCTGGGTCCTCGTTCGTCGGGCCGGTGGCTCCGACCCGTGTCCGGCGGCGAACGCGAGGGCGTTCGGCCGCCCCCTCAGCCTACCGAGCGGCGGCCGGTTCGAGGCTGGTCGGGCGGGGCAGCAGCCCGGCCTCCTCGATCACCCGGAGGATCGCGTCGTGGCCGTGGATCGACATCAGGTGGACGCCCGAGACGCCTGCCGTCTGGCGGAGCTCCCGGACCAGCTCCAGGGCGATGCGGACGCCCTCGTCCAGCTGCCGCTCGGCCGGCGCCGCCTCCATCCGGGCCACGACCTCGTCGGGCACGTCGATCCCCGGCACGCGGTCGCGCAGGTAGTGGGCCGCCCGCGCGGAGCGCAGCACGAACACCCCGGCCAGGATCCAGACGCGGTCGAGGAGGCCGAGGTCTCCCGCCCGGGACAGGAACAGGCGGAGCGTGGGCAGGTTGAAGCAGATCTGGGTCTGGACGAACTCGGCCCCGGCCTGGACCTTCTTGCCCAGGCGCATCGGCCGGAACTCGAGTGGCGGCGCGAACGGGTTCTCCACGGCGCCGATCAGGTAGTCCGGCGGCTCCGACAGCGGGCGGCCGGACAGGTAGACGCCCTCGTCGCGGAGCATCTTGGCGATCCGGATCGCGTGGACGCCGTCGAGGTCGTAGATGGGCTTGGCCTCCGGATGATCGCCGGCGGTCACGTCGTCCCCCGTCATCAGGCACAGGTTCCGAGCCCCCAGCACCGCCGCCCCCAGGATGTCCGCCTGCAGCCCGATCCGGTTGCGGTCCCGGCACGCGAACTGGACCACGGGCTCGACCCCCCGGTCGGCGACCAGGTGGGCCGCGGCCTGGGA
>JBHGAT010000430.1:0-1818 GCA_041946645.1 Candidatus Velamenicoccus archaeovorus
CGTCGGGGCGTGCCCCTCCCGGCCTGACCCCCGCGGCGTCAGAGGCGGTGGCGGAGGGGGGCGGGGAGGTCGGCGATCTCGAAGACGTTGACGGGCCGGCGGAAGCCCTCGACCGTCACCGCGTCGAGCGGCGTGGCGTCGACCAGCTCGCGGATGCCGGGGGGCGCCAGGGAGCGCTCGGAGGCCAGGATCTGGTCGGGGCCGGCGATCTGCGCCAGGCGGGTGGCCAGGTTCACGTGGTTGCCGACCACCGTGTACTCGGTACGCGTATCCGAGCCGATGTTGCCGACCGTGACGTACCCGGTGCTGATGCCGATGCCCACGTCGAGCTCGGCATCGCCCTGCGACGGCCACCGCGAGCGGAGGCCCCGGAGCCGCTGCCGCATCTCGAGCGCGGTCACCACGGCCCGCTCCGCGTGGTCCTCGAACGGGATGGGGTCGCCGAAGAAGGCCAGCACGCCGTCGCCGATGTACTTGTCGAGCGTTCCGCCGTGGCGGAACACCACGTCCGTCATCACCGTGAAGTGCTGGTTGAGGCCGTCGATCACCTCTTCGGGCTCGAGGGTCTCGGACAGCGACGCGAACCCGCGGATCGTGGCCACCAGGATGCTGAGGTTCCGCCGGGTGGAGGCGAGCGAGACGTCGGCGCCCCCGCTCAGCACCGCGTCGGCCACCTGCGGCGCCAGGTACCGCCGGAGCTGCTCGGCCCGGCGGAGCTGCCCGAGCTGCTCCTGCACGGTGCGCTCCAGGTTGCCGTTGAGCTCCTCGAGGTCGTGGTAGAGCTTGGCGAGCTGGTCGCTGGCCCGATTCAGGTTGCTGGTCAGGCGGCCGAACTCGTCCCGGTTGGGCACGTGGATCTCCTGGTCGAAGTCACCGCCGGCGATCCGCGCCAGCGCGACGTCGACCTTGCGCACCGGGCGAATCACCGACCACGAGAGCGCCGCCCCCAGGCCCAGCGCGATCAGCAGGCTCACGCCGGAGAAGATCCCGACCACGTACAGCAGGAACCGGTGGAGCGACGCGAGGCTCGAGGAGGCCCGGTCGATGCGCTCCTCGGTGGAGGCGATCAACGCGTTCAGCTCGTCCTCCAGCTCGTGGGAGATCTCGTGCTCTGCGGAGATGTGCAGATCGAGCGCGCGTCGGAACTCGCCGGCCTCGTACAGCGAAAGGACCTCGCTGCCCGCCGCGGCGTACCGCTGGTCGATGCCGCGCAACGTTGAGACGCTCTCGAGCACGCCCGGGCCCCCGATCGCCGCGATGGCGTCGAGGTCGTGGGAGAAGTTGGCCTTGGCGACGCCGATCTTGTCGTTCCAGGTGTCGTCCTTGGTGATCAGCGCCATCGCCCGGTAGTGGCTCTGCGACGTCACCGCGTAGATGGCCTGCCGGGCCAGGTCGCTCTGATCTCGGAGCTCGATCACGTCGTGGGCTCGAGCGTTCATCTGCCGGATCACGAAGATGCTCGTGATGCCCATCGCCACCAGGAGCACCGCGATCACCAGGAAGCCGGCGAGCAGCTTGGCGTGGACGGTCGCGCGGATCTTGGCGATGAAGTCCGCGAACGGGCGGACCAACGGAGGGAGCCGGTCGACCTCGGTCTCGGACACCCCGTCGTCGGGCCGGTGCCCGTCGGGGTCGTCGCCTGATCGGTCCGCGTCGATGTGCATCACGCCGGGCGTCCCTCCCGCGTCGTCCGGTGGCGGATGCGAGGATCGCCGATTCTGCCCGGAACCGGCCCCGGCCGTCAACGGCGCCAGTCGATCGAGACGATCTCGACCGGCTGATCGATCCCCTTCAGGTGGACGATCCGGCGGTCCGTGG
>JBHGAT010000431.1:0-1815 GCA_041946645.1 Candidatus Velamenicoccus archaeovorus
GACCACCGGGCGTCGAGCGCCTCGACCAGCGGCTCGTCGGGGACCCGCAGGTACCGGGCGTACTCGCGCAGGAAGAAGCGGGCGTACACGCGGCCCGGGAAGTCGTCCTCGGGCGCGTCGTTCTCGAGCGCCTCGAGGTAGCGGGGCCGGATCCGGGTCGCTCGGGCGACCTCGGACACCGACACGCCCCGCTCCTCCCGAGCGCGGTACAGGGTGGCTCCGACGCCGCGGTCGGAGCCGACGGGGGAAGTGGGCTCCGGCTGCATCGCGGAACGGAAGTTCGGCCACGGGGTTCCGGTTGTCGGGTCCAGTATCCCGAAAGCCCCTCGAGGAGGTCAAGGCTCCCGATCGCGCGCGCGCAGCGGAGGAGCGAACGCTTCCTCGACCAGCTCCGCCGGCGTCCGACCCGCGGCGACGTCGTGGCGGCCGAGCCGCCGCCGGAACACCCAGTAGGTCCAGGCCTGGTAGAGGAGCACGATCGGCGTGAAGACCGAGGCCACGATCGTCATCACGGTGAGCGTGTAGTGGCTCGAGGCGGCGTTCCAGATCGTGAGGTCGTTGGCGGCCCCGAGGCTCGAGACCATCACGCGGGGATACAGGTTCAGGAAGATCGTCGCGGTGAGGAGCACGATGCCGAGACCGGTCGCGAGGAAGGCCCAGCCCTCGAGCTTCTCGTGCAGCAGCCACGACACCGCGGCGACGGCGCCGATCGCGGCCACGGGGATCACACCCGGCACGATGCCCTTGTCGTCCACCTCCACCGCGTTCACCCACGTCCACGACAGGAAGCCGAGCACGGCGGCGGTCGTGGGCCACGACAGGCGGATCGCCGCCGTCCGCGCGCGCTCCCGCAGCGGATCCTCGGTCCGCAGGGAGAGGAACACGGCGCCGTGCAGCGTGAAGATCAGCAGGGTCGTGACCCCGCCGAGGAGCGCGTACGGGTTCAGCAGGTCGAGGAACGAGCCGGCGAACTCGCCGCTCCGGTCGATCGGCACGCCCCGGAGCACGTTGGCCCACGCCACGCCCCACAACAGCGCCGGCACGACGCTCCCTCCGACGATGGCTCGATCCCACCACGCCTTCCACTCGGATCGGCGGTCCTTCCCCCGGAACTCGAACGCCACGCCTCGGAAGATCAGGGCGGCGAGCACCAGGAACAGCGCGAGGTAGAAGCCGCTGAACAGGGTCGCGTACCAATCGGGGAACGCGGCGAACGTGGCGCCCCCGGCGACGAGCAGCCACACCTCGTTGCCGTCCCACACGGGCCCGATCGTGTTGATCATCACGCGTCGGTCGACGTCGTCGCGACCGAGGAACGGCAGGAGCACGCCCACGCCGAAGTCGAAGCCCTCGAGGAAGAAGTAGCCGACCCACAGGACGGCGATCAAGCCGAACCACAGCGTCTCGAGGTTCAGGTAGCCCTGCTCCATCTCCATCACCTCAGTAGGCCTCGGCGCCGATGGACTCCCGCGGCGCCGCACCGGCCCTCGAGTACCTGGCCAGCAGGAAGACGTCCACGCCCGCGAGCACCGCATAGATCGCCGTGAAGCCGATCAACGTGACCAGCACGAACGCCGTCCCCACGGACGGCGATCCGGCCTCCGAGGTCTTGAGGAGCCCGTACACGGCCCAGGGCTGGCGTCCCATCTCCGCGAACGTCCAGCCGAGCAGGTTCGCCGCGATCGGCAGCCCGATGCCCCACAAGGCCAGGTGCTGGAACCAGCGCGCGCGTTGGAGACGGCGGCGGCGCATCAGCCACAGCCCCGCGAGCGCGAACGCGATCATGAGCAGACCGGCCCCCACCATCAGGCGGAA
>JBHGAT010000432.1:0-1813 GCA_041946645.1 Candidatus Velamenicoccus archaeovorus
CCGGGTCGCGCCGCCCCGGGCCGGCCGGGGTGGGCGCCCCCCCTCGTCCGTGGTGGTCCACTCGTCCGAGGGCAGGAAGCTCGGCACCTACCGGCTGGCCGGCTCGCTCCGGATCGGCCGCGACGCCGGGTGCGAGATCACGGTCGACGACGCCTACGTGTCCCAGCAGCACGCGCGCCTGTACGGGGAGGACGGCTCGTGGTACGTCGAGGACCTGGGCTCGACCAACGGCACGTACCTGAACGACCGCCGGGTGGCCGCGCCGGCGCCGGTGCACGCGGGCGACGTCGTCCGGATCGGCAAGACCGTGCTGGAGCTCCGGCGATGAGGATCCGAGCGGCCGCCGCGACCGACATCGGGATGGTCCGCGAGCGCAACGAGGACTCCTACCTGATGGAAGACCCGCTGTTCGCGGTGGCGGACGGGATGGGCGGGCACCTCGGCGGCGAGGTCGCCTCGCGGCTGGCCGTGGAGACCCTCGAGCAGCTGTTCCGGCGGCAGGAGGGCGTGCTGGCCGATCAGGTCCAGGAGGCCAACCGGGCCGTGTTCGAGCGCTCCATCCTCGACCGCAGCGTGTCGGGGATGGGCACCACGCTCACGGTCGCCATCGCCGAGGGCGACCGGATCCACCTGGCGCACGTCGGCGACTCACGCGCGTACCTGTTCCGCGAGGGGGTGCTCCGGCTCCTGACCGAGGACCACACGCTGGTCCACCGCATGGTCCAGGAGGGTGAGATCACCGAGCAGGAGGCCGAGGTCCATCCCCAGCGCAACATCCTGACCCGCGTGATCGGCGTGGACCTGTGGGTCGACGTCGACGAGGACGTGGTCGAGATCCGCCCCGGCGACCGCCTCCTGCTCTGCACCGACGGGCTCACCGGCATGCTCCGCGAGGAGCAGATCCGCGACGTCCTGGCGTCGGGGCTCGATCCCGACGCCACCGCCCGCGAGCTCGTGCGCCTGGCCAACGATGCCGGCGGCGTCGACAACATCACGGTCGTCCTGCTCGACGTCGAGGAGGGAGAGCCTTCGGAGGTCGCGGTGGAGACGGTGGGGGGCCGCCGCTCCGGCGGCCCCACCGCGCCAAGCCCCGCCTCCGCAACGGCCACCCACCGCCACCCGACCCGAGAGGCCGGCCACGGACAGGAGCCCACGGAGGGGCCGGCGGCTTCGCGGAGCGGGGTTCGGCACGGAAGGGCAAGGGGAGCGAAGTCGCCGGTCCCACGCGCGAGCACCCATCCCTGGGCACGGATCGCCGTGTGGACCGCGGTGGTGACCGCGGTCGTCGTCGCCGCCGTGGTGGGGACGCGGATGTACCTGGACCGGCAGTGGTACGTGGGGGTGTCGGACGGGAACGTGGCGGTGTTCCGGGGGATCCCGACCAGCGTCGCCGGGCTCGACCTGCATCACGTCGTGGAGGAGACGTCGATCCCGGCGGACCAGGCCGAGCAGCTCGCGCTCTGGCAGGACCTCGACGAGGGGATCACCGCGGACGACCGGGCCGGCGCAGAGGCGATCGTCGAGCAGATCCGCCGGGACGTGGCGTCGGCCGCGAGCTCGGGCGGGGGAGGCTCGTGAGCCAGGCGGCCGTCCCGGCACCGAGGCCGCGGCAGCGGGCGGCCATCGCGCTGACCATCCTGGCCCTCGTGCTCACGGTCGGCGCCTACGCGCTGGTCGGTCTGGGCAAGCGGGGACGCCTGCCGATCGACCTGGCGCTGTACGGTTC
Organism: Candidatus Velamenicoccus archaeovorus; assembly: GCA_041946645.1. Classification (GTDB taxonomy): domain Bacteria; phylum Actinomycetota; class UBA4738; order UBA4738; family HRBIN12; genus DASQQQ01. The sequence continues at coordinate 1,727 of JBHGAT010000432.1, forward strand.
GCTGTTCGCGATCGGATACGCCATCGCCTCCGTGGTGATCCGGCGGGCCGCGCCGTGGGCCGATCCGGCGCTGTTCCCGATCGCCGG
>JBHGAT010000433.1:0-1812 GCA_041946645.1 Candidatus Velamenicoccus archaeovorus
GGTTGCCCGCCAGGGCTTCGCTGTCGATCACGAGCTCCTCGAGCCGGCCGCGCATCTGCATGCTCCACGGTTCCATGCGATCCTCCGTCCCATCCGCGGGGCCGTCCGCGACGACCCCCTGCCGACGCCACCCCGATATCATGCAGGGCACATGCCCGAGGTATCGGAGGTCGTCGGCATCGGTCTCGCGGGCGGGCAGGGGGTCCGAGCCCGTCCGTTGACCCTCAAGGCGCCCGGCTACCTCCGGTCCAAGGCGGCGATGTCGTTCCTGGGTCGCCGCCTCATCCGGTGGGTGATCGAGATCCTCTCCAGCGAGGGGATCAAGGAGTACTACATCATCGCCCACGGCAAGGAGAACCGCTACCAGATCAAGGTGATGATCGGATACGGCGAGGGCTTCGGGGCCGACGTGAAGTACTCGCCCGTGAAATACGACGCCTTGACCACCGGGAGCGCCGACTCCACGCTCCGGATGCTCGATCACTGGGACGTCACGCAGACGGCGCTGGTGTTCCCCACCGACTCGATCATCGACTTCGACCTCGGCCCGATGCACCAGGCACACCTGGCCACCGGTGCCATCGCCACGATCGCGGCGATGATGCGCGAGCCCGACGACGTGGCCGAGAAGTACGGCGTGATGCTCACCGACGACGACGGGCGGATCACCGAGTTCGTCGAGAAGCCCACCCTGGCCGAGCTCCGCGAGCACTTCCACGCCGAGAGCGACGAGGCGTTCCGGAGCCTGCCGCTGCTCACCAACGCCGGGTTCTACCTGGTGGACGCGGCGGCGCTGCGCGCGCTGGCCGGCGACCCGGCCCTCCGCGCGCTCCGGGAGCGGCGCCTGGACTTCGGTAAGGACCTGCTGCCCTGGCTCGTCGGCAACGGCTATCCGGTCTTCGCCCACCCGGTGCGCCGGATCGGCGATCTGGGGAACGTCCGCGACTTCATCGAGACGATGGTGGACGTGCTACGGGGCAACTTCGCGTCGGTCGACCGGCTGCTGGGGCCGCCGTTCGACCCCGAGCGGAACGTCTGGATCGCCCCCGAGACGCTGGCCATGCGCGACTCGACCAGCGGCACCACGCTGGCCGAGAAGATCGGTGAGGGACGCGTGCGGATCGGGCCGGCCGTGCGGATCGGGCGGTTCTGCGAGATCCACCCCGGGGTGACGATCGTGGACTCCAACCTCGACGACGACATCGAGGTGCACCGCGATGCCACGATCGAGCGCTCGCAGATCCGCGACGGCGCGATCGTCGGCCCCGGCGCCCGCCTGTCCGACGTCGTCGTGGGCTCGATGTCCGAGATCCGTTCGGAGCCGTACAACCAGACCACGGTGGAGGACTGCGTCGCGCTGGGGGACGAGGTCGTGGTCTACCCGGGCGTCCGGCTGGCCGGCGACGTGTCCGTGTATCCCCGGCTGAAGCTCCCCTCCGGCATCCGCGTGCCCGCCGGGATCGAGGTGACCGGGCCGGCCGACGTCCTCCGGTACCTGTAGATGCGGTTCGGGCTGGCGCTGCCGCACTACGACTTCTCGCTCCCGGGCGGCGGGCCCATCTCGTTCGCGCGGATGGTGCAGTTCGCGCGGCTGGCCGACCGGGTGGGGTTCGACTCGGTGTGGATCTCCGACCACTTCTTCCTCTCGCTGGCCCGCTACGGGGGCCCGGCGGACCTGCAGGGGTCCCTCGAGCCGCTCACGGCGCTGGCCGGGCTCGCGCCGCTCACCGAGCGGGTCCGCTTGGGCACCCTGGTGCTCGGTGCGCCGTTCCGGCACCCGGCCATCCTGGCCAAGAGCGCCACGGCGATCGA
>JBHGAT010000434.1:0-1810 GCA_041946645.1 Candidatus Velamenicoccus archaeovorus
GGGCAGACCGCGACCATGCCGCACACGGGGCAACGGCTGCTCGCCTTCTTGGCCCTCCAGCGCCGGCCCGTCTCCCGGAACCACGTGGCCGGCTCGCTCTGGCCGGAGACCTCGGAGGCACACGCCGCGGCCAGCCTCCGCTCGACCTTGTGGCGGCTGGGGCGGCGGGACCTGATCGAGACCGCGGACGGGCAGCTCCGGCTGGCCCCCCACGTGACCGTCGACCTGTACGAAGGGCTGGACCTGGCCAGCGCGATCCTCGACCCGGCGTCGGGGCCTCCCACGGGACCCGTGGACCTCGGCCTGCTCACGGAGGATCTCCTCCCCGACTGGTCGGACGACTGGGTCCTGTTCCCACGGGAACGCCTGCGCCAGCTCCGCCTCCACGCGCTCGAGGGGCTCTGCGGGCAGCTGGCCGCCCGGGGCCGGTACGCCCAGGCGGTCGAGGCCGGTCTGGCGGCAGTCGAGGCCGATCCGCTCCGCGAGAGCGCCCACCGAGCCCTCATCGGGGCTCACCTGGCCGAGGGCAACGTGGGAGAGGCGATCCGGCAGTACCGCTCGCTCGAGCGGCTGCTCCGGCAGGAGCTCGACGTGGAACCCACCGAGACCTTCCCGGAACTGCTGCGGGAGCTGGGACCGGGCAGGTCGTCGCTGCATGCGGTGCCACCGCGGGCGGCCTCCCGGCACTGATGCTCTCGTGACGCCGGTGTGACACCGGGCGTGACGCCTGCGTGACGCCTGCGTGACGGGGCACCCGATAGCGTCACCGCGGTCGACGTCGGTCGACGAGCGCGTCGGTAGACGGATCGGGGAGGTCGCCAGCGATGATGCGATGGATCGTCGGGACGAGCGTGCGCGCGCGACGATCCGTGGTCGCCCTCGCGGCCGCGTTGACCGGGCTCGGCGCCGTGCAGCTCGCCAACATGCCGCGGGACGTCCTCCCCGAGTTCGTGCCGCCGACGGTCGAGGTGCAGACGGAGGCGCTCGGGCTGTCGGCGGAGGAGGTGGAGCAGCTCATCACCGTTCCCCTCGAGCAGGACCTCCTGAACGGGATCGCCTTCCTCGAGGAGATCCGGTCCGCGTCCCTCCCCGGGCTCTCGTCGATCCAGATGATCTTCGAGCCGGGAACCGACCTCCTGGACGCCCGTCAGGTCGTCCAGGAGCGGATCTCCCAAGCCCAGGTTGCCCTCCCCGGCGTGCAGTCCCGACCGCCCCAGATGCTGCAGCCGCTCTCGTCGACCAGCCGGGTGATGATGGTCGGCCTCTCGTCCGACGAGCTGTCCACGATCGACATGTCGATCCTGAGCCGCTGGACGATCGGACCCAAGCTGCTCGGCGTGCCCGGCGTCGCCAACGTGTCCGTGTTCGGGTTCCGCGACCGGCAGCTGCAGGTGCTGGTCGATCCGCAGCGCCTCCGCGAGCACGAGGTCTCCCTCCAGCAGATCGTCGAAACGACCGCGAATGCCCAGTACGTGTGCCCCCTGACGTTCGTGGAGTGCTCGACCCCGGGCACCGGCGGCCTCATCGAGACCGCCAACCAGCGGATCGGCGTCCAACACGTGCCGGTGACCGCCTCCGCAGAGGATCTTGCCCGGGTCCCGGTCGAGGACACCGGGGATCGGCCGCTGGCGCTCGGGGACGTGGCGGAGGTCGTGGAGGATCACCAGCTCCTGATCGGTGACGCCGTCGGCCCGGACCTGCTGCTGGTGATCGAGAAGTTCCCCGCCGCCAACACGCTCGAGGTGACCCGGGGGATCGAGGGAGCCCTGGACGAGCTCCGTCCCGGCCTGTCGGGGGTCCGGATCGACAC
>JBHGAT010000435.1:0-1807 GCA_041946645.1 Candidatus Velamenicoccus archaeovorus
CCTTCACCAGGTCCTCCTGGATCAGGTTCGAGAGCGTGAAGCGGGCGCACGCCGACTCGGCCGACTCGCCGGCGATGGCCGTCCCGCACCCCTGCTGGGACAACCCGGACAGGAACCGGAAGAACACCATGTCCCGCGAGAGCTGCTGGACCGAGATCGCCTGCCCCTCGACCGTCGCCGCGGGAGCGCGGGCCGAGCCGCAGGCGGACGCGACCACGGCCAGCACCAGCGCGGGGACGAGGAGACGGAGGGAGGAGCGCATTCAGCGCGCGATGGTAACAGAGGCGGCTCGGGGGCCCGAAGCCGCGGCGAGCAGCGCCCGCTCGACCCAGCCCGGGAGCTCGGACGAGGGGACGCGCTCGGGGACCAGGTTCAGCGTGCCGGTCGCACGGTGGTAGGTCGCGCCGGGGATCGTCGAGGGCAGCTCGACCTCCTGCGCCTCGGTCAGTCGCAGCGGCGTGACTCTGACCTGCGTGCGGTACGTCGACACCTCCTGGATGCCGAGGCCCTCGCAGGTCAGCCGGAGCGAGGCCACCGCCAGGAGCGTCTCCACCTCCGGAGGCAGGCGGCCGAAGCGGTCCTCGGCCTCGGACCGGACCTCGGCCAGGCGCTCGTGGTCCCCGGCCGTGGCGACGTGGCGGTAGAGCTCCAAGCGGAGCGCCTCCTGACCCACCCAGCCGACCGGGATGAACGCGCGCACCGGCAGGTCCACGCGGATCTCGCGCTCGGCCGGCAGGGGCTCGCCCCGCATCTCGGCCACGGACTCGCGGAGCAGCCGGGCGTACGTGTCGAAGCCCACCGCCGCGATGTGCCCGTGCTGCTCGGCCCCCAGGATGTTGCCCGCGCCGCGGATCTCGAGGTCGCGCAGGGCGATCTGGAACCCGCTGCCGAGGGCGGTGTGCCGGCTGATCGTGGAGAGCCGCTCGTGCGCCTCCTCGGTGAGGCTCTGCGACGGCGGGAAGAAGAAGTAGGCGAACGCCCGCTCGGTGGAGCGCCCGACGCGCCCCCGCAGCTGGTACATCTGCGACAGCCCCAGGCGGTCGGCCCGGTCGACCACGAGCGTGTTGGCGGTCGGCACGTCCAGGCCCGACTCGATGATCGTGGTGCACACGAGGACGTCGGCATCGCGGTCCCAGAACCGGAGCATCTGCTTCTCGAGCAGCTCCTCGTCCATCTGGCCGTGGGCCACGACCAGACGCGCCTCGGGCAGCTGCTCGGCCAGCCACGCCGCCCGTCGGTCGAGCGTGGCGACGCGGTTGTGCACCCAGAAGACCTGCCCGCCCCGGAGCAGCTCCCGCCGCACCGCCCCCAGCGCGAGGTCGTCCGCGTAGGGGCCGACGTACGTGAGCACGGGCTGCCGGTCCTCGGGCGGCGTGTCGACCACGCTCATGTCGCGGATCCCGGTGAGCGCCATCTCGAGCGTCCGCGGGATCGGGGTGGCGGTCATCGTGAGCACGTCCACGTGCGCGCGGAGCCGCTTGAGCTGCTCCTTGTGGGCCACCCCGAACCGCTGCTCCTCGTCCACGACCAGCAGGCCGAGGTCGCGGAACGTGACGTCCTTGGACAGCAGCCGGTGGGTCCCCACGACCACGTCGACCCGCCCGGCGCGGACGTCCTCGACCACGCGCCGCTGCTCGGCCGCCGAGAGGAAGCGCGAGAGCATCGCGACCCTGACCGGGAACGCCGAGAAGCGCTCCGAGAACGTCACGGCGTGCTGCTCGGCGAGCAGCGTGGTCGGCACCAGGACCGCCACCTGCTTGCCGTCCATCACCGACTTGAACGCCGCGCGCACCGCGATCTCGGTCTT
>JBHGAT010000436.1:0-1804 GCA_041946645.1 Candidatus Velamenicoccus archaeovorus
CCTTGCAGGCTCGATGCCGTTAGCACTCGACCGCTTCGAGTGCTAACAGGATAGCCACGCGACTGCCAAGGGTCAATCGGACCACGCCGGCACCATCAGCCCAGCTCCATCTGCGTCTGATCATCGACGCCGGGATGGCCGTCTTCGGACCCCCTGGACGGACCAGATCGTGGACCAGGCCACGAAGAACAGGAGGAGCGCTTGCGCTTCACGAGGGCCCGTGGCGAGACCGACGAGCGCCGCGGCGCCAGGTGGCGCAGCATCCCTGTCGGGATCGGATGGACGGACGAGGATCGCGATGAGACCGGTCAGAGGATCGACGCGAGCCCCGGGCTACGACGCGCCGAGGCCCCTACGGCCAGGTGACCGTGAAGACGAAGATCCGCCCGTCGTTCTCGTCGGGGTCGCTCCCGTTGTCCACGCCCCGGTCGGCCACGTAGACCTTCGCGGTCGCGGGATCGGAGTCCGAGCGCACCAGGGTGATCCCCGCGGGATGCGAGATCCCCGACATCGAGATGTCGATGTCGTACACCGGTCGCCCGCCAAGCGTCACCTCGGAGATCGCCCGTCCCTGCTTGGCCGCGATCAGCAGGTGGCCGGTCCAGGCGTCGTACTCGACGGCCTCGACGTCGGTCAGGCCGAGCTCCGTCGTGTCGAAGCTCGTCACCCGGTCGTCCCCGTCCGGGGCCGCACCGTCGAACCGCCCGTCCCTGCCCGGGCGGACCCGGACGATCTCGTCGGTCGTGCCGCAGGCGACGAACAGCGACCGCCTGCCGAACGCCAGGCCCTCCGCGTCGGCGCACCCCAGCGTCCTGGTGCGGAACGATCGAGCTCGGTCGTCCTTGGTGCCCCAGCGGCCGTCGTGGCCCCACCGGACGATGAAGATCCGGGCGGCCTGATCGTCCACCACGAACATCGTCCCCAGTGCGCCCGGTCGAAGCGCGATGCCGGCCGGCTCGTTCGTGAAGCGGGTCAGCCCGAAGGAGCCCTTCAACCGACCGCCCTCGCGCATGTCGAAGACGTTCGACCCGCGGAACAGGTCGGTCTCGTCGACCTCCCCGTCGCTCACGAGGATCCGCCCCGTGGCGCGCGAGGAGGCCAGCCCCGAGGGATCCGGGCTCGCCGGCGACCATGCCGACGTGGCGATCACCTCGTCCAGGACGGCCATGGGCCGGCCCTCGGCCACCGCCGGTCCGGAGCCCCCGATCAGCAGACCCGCGGCCAGGACGGGGCCCGAGGCTCGGACCAGGCGCACCACCCGCCCCACGGACATGTGCGGCAGCAGATGGTACCGGTCCCCTACGGCGCGAGCGTGACGACGAGCTGCGGGCCGTTGCCCGAGGTGGCCTCCTTCGAGCTGTAGGCGGCTCCGTTGGTCGACGCGGACTGGATGCGGATCGAGTAGGTGCCGTCACCGGTCACGTACGAGGTCAGGTCCACCTCGACCCACGTGCCGACCGCGACCGGACCGATCGATCCGACGAGCGATCCGGCCGCGGGTGCGTCGTTCCAGGTCACCGTCCTCTCCTGCCAGGTGTCGTCGGCCACCTGATAGACGCTGCCTCCGTCCGGCGACCGATCGGTGACGAAGAGCCGCAGCGTGGCGCTCGAGACGGTGGCGGACCCCACGCCGGAGACGGTGAACTTCAGCAGGCCGTGCTTGATGGGGTCGTCGTTCACGCGGATCACGACCCTCCCGCCGTAGTTCCTGGTCGGGTTCGTGGCGTCGACGAACGTATCGGCGACGGGACCGAACGTCAGCACCGACCCCGACCCCGACGTGACGTTCCAGGTGAAGCCGGTG
>JBHGAT010000437.1:0-1799 GCA_041946645.1 Candidatus Velamenicoccus archaeovorus
CCGGGATCGGTCTCGAACCACCATCTGGGAACGATGCTCGGGCTGCTCATGGCCGCGTACGAGATGAACCGGTTCCGGGGCGAGTACCAGCCGGCGGTGATCCGCAACGCCAAGGCGTTCGCGCGCGCCCTGCACGACGCCGGCCTCGAGGTGGCCGGAGATCCGAGCATCGACTTCACGGAGACGCACCAGGTGGTCGTCCACGTCGGCAGCGCGCGGGGGCCGGAGATCGCTCGCCGCCTGGAGGCGAACAACGTGATCTGCAACTACCAGGCGGTCCCCGGCGATCGGGGGTTCACCGCCGCGGGCGGTCTCCGGCTGGGCGTCGCGGAGATGACCCGGTTCGGCATGGAGGAGGACGACTTCCGCGAGCTCGCCTCGCTGATGCGCGACGTGATCGTCGACGGCGCCGACGTCGCCGAGAAGGTCACGGCGCTCCGGCGGCGGTTCACCGAGATGCGCTACTGCTTCCCCCCCGAGGCGTTCGGCGACGCGGTGGAGCGGCTGCGGGCCTTCCTGTAGATCGATCGCCTCGATGGACGCCGGTCCCGATCCCCCGGAACGGCGTGCGCTACCCGTGCAGCACCGCGTCCTGGCGGAGGTCGCGGAACATCGCGGCGGCACCCGAGCCGAGGCGGATCACGCTCTGGCCACCCACCATGCCCCCGCTCCCCGGGACCACGTCGTTGCGCACGTGCGCGGCATCGACGCTCGGCACGGACAGGAGCAGCTCGACCATCTCGGACAGGTCGAGGTCGGTCCGGAGGTACCGGGCGCCGGCCAGCACCCACCGGATCAGCGCGGCGGGGTCGTGGGACAGGTCCGACCGGAACTCGCGCATCGCCGAGACCATCAGCCGGCCCTGGTTGCGCGAGCGCCCCACGTCGCCCCCGGGGGCGTCGTGCCGGTCGCGGGAGAAGGCCAGCGCGTTCCGGCCGTCCAGCCGCTTCGGACCCTTCGCGAAGTGCGCCCGTGAGGCCGCGTCGCTCATCGGGTACGGGATGGTCGTCCTGATGCCGCCGACCGCGTTGACGAGATGGGTGAACCCGTCGAAGCCGGTCAGCACGTAGGCGTCGATGGGGATCCCACTGAGCGCCTCCACCGTCCGCACGGCGAGCTCCGGTCCACCGTAGACCAGAGCGGAGTTGATCTTGGCGGTCCCGTGTCCGGGGATCGCCACGTACGAGTCCCGGGGGATCCCCAGCACCGACACGAGACCCCGGCCCGGGTTCACGCCCACGATGTGGAGCGAGTCGGCCCGGGTCGCGGTGACGGACTGGCCGCGCCGCGCGTCGCTCCCGATCACCAGCACGAACAACGGGTCGCGGGAGGGCACGGGCGGCGAGAGCGACGCCCGCCGCACCCGCCGGTCGATCGCGCCTACCGAGGGCAGGTGGCTGTCCACCTGGAAGGAGACGATCCGCCAGGCACCAGCGATCCGCTGCAGCACGTACCGACCGTCCTGGGCGATCGGCGCCCGGACCGTCGGTGCCTCGGTCAGGCCGACGCCGGCGAACCGGACGCCGGCCACGGCGGTCACCGGATGCGCGTGTCGGTCGAGCAGGAACCGGACGTCGAGCCGGGCCCGCCGAGGCCGGACCGCGCTGAGACGCGTGGCCAGCCGGCCCAGCGTGAGCTCGGGAAGGTCGCGGCGGACGCCGGCGCGAGCCGCGGGCGCGAACAGCTCCGTCAGGCCCGGGAACCGCCCGCCGGCCCACCGCTTAGGATCGACGAACCCGATGGCGTAGAGCTCGGTGATGCTCCGGCGGATGGCCGCGGCCGGCGCCCGCAGCCGGCGG
>JBHGAT010000438.1:0-1797 GCA_041946645.1 Candidatus Velamenicoccus archaeovorus
GCCCGGATCTCGCGGGTGGCCTCGATCCCGCTGCCGTCGGCCAGGCGCACGTCCATCACCACGACGTCCGGGCGTGAGCGGTCGGCCTCGTCGATCGCCTCGCGCACCGAGCCGGCCTCGGCCGTCACGATGATGTCGTCGGTGGCCTGGAGCAGGGCCTTGACACCGCTGCGCACCACCTCGTGGTCGTCCACCAGGAGCACCCGCAGCGGCGGTTCCTTGGTCCCCTTGGTCACGTCGGTCATCCTAGCCGCTGGACGCCGCCGAGATCGGGAAGGGGCCACGGTCACGGGGCCGGCTCCGTCCCGGAGGCCACCCGGTGGAGGCCGAGCAGCGTCTGCCCCACCTGATCCACGAAGTCCTTCACCGTCGCCTCGGCCACCCGATGGAGCATCGCCCGGTCGAGGGCCCGTCCCAGCAGGCCCAGGGGTGGCACGTAGCGCCCGCTGAGCGACAGCTGCGTGCGCTCGGGGCCCATCGCGGCGAGCTCGAGGTCGGCCTCCAGCGCGGGGAACAGCCCCTCCGGCCCCGTGGCCTTCCAGGTGAGCGGCAGCATCGTCTTGGCGGGGAGCCGGTAGGGTTCGCCCAGCGTGATCTCCACCGCCTTGGCGACCCGCCGGTCGCCGGTGACGGGGAACCCGACCTCGGCCAGGAGCCGCTCGCCGCGGGCCTCGGCGCCCTCGGCGATCCCCGGCACCCACGACCCCGGATCATCCAGCAGGAGCGCCTCGGCGGCCCCGAACGGCACGGAGAGGTCCACGTAGTAGCGGAGGAACATGCCGGCCAGGATGGGGGCGCCCTGCAGACCTCCGGAGGGGCGGAGGTCCCGTGACGGGCGGGACCTTCGACTCGTCGGTGTCGTCAGGGTCGTTCTCACACTTCGGTGCATGGTCGAGCGCACCGGTGGGGGTGCCGTGCTGGTCGTCCAGGCCGACGCGGGGGAGCGCGAGTCCACGGGCTCGTGGCTCGAGGCGTCCGGCTACGACGTCCTGTCGTGCCCCGGACCCACCGAGCCGGACTACACGTGCGTGGCCGCCCGGGGCAACGTCTGCCCCCTGGCCCAGGAGGCCTCGGTCGTCGTGCTGGACATGAGCCTGGACAGCGAGGCGGTCATGGTCGGCACGCCGGCCGAGGACCTGCTGGGCATGTACCTGGTCTCGGGCCACCGCGTCGTCGTGCTCGGCTCGCACCCGGGCCAGGAGGTGCCGGGACAGCTGATCCGCCTGCCCAGGCACCCGGACCGTGGATCGCTGCTCGAGGCGATCCGAGCCCTCGGGTGGCCCGACCGCGAGCCCGGACCCGACCGGGAGGTGCCCGGGACCTGAGCCGCCGGGCACTGCGACCGGGGCCACCGCTCCGGCCGAGATCCGATCACGACCCAAGGAGGAGATGGGATGACCGTAGGGATCCGCACGAGAGCGATGCTCGGCATCGCGGCGATCCTGGCGATGGCCGCCGCCGCGTGCAGCTCGGCCTCGGCCGGGAGCGCAGCGGGCGGCTCGAGCCAGGGGGCGACCACCGTCCAGATCCGGTTGACCGAGTTCGCCATCTCGCCGGAGACCGTGAACGCGCCCGCCGGCCGCCCCATCGCGTTCGACGTGACCAACGACGGGACGGCCGACCACACCTTCGCGGTGCAGGTGGGCTCCGAGCTGTACGAGACCCCGCCGATCGCGGCCGGCGCGAGCGCGACCCTCGAGGTCGACGCCCTCGATCCGGGCACCTACCGCACCTCGTGCACCGTGGCCGGTCACGCGGACCTGGGGATGCAGGGCCAGCTCGTGGTGGGCGACGCGG
>JBHGAT010000439.1:0-1795 GCA_041946645.1 Candidatus Velamenicoccus archaeovorus
GCCTCCCCTCCGGCGGACCGAGCCTCCCCTTCGGAGGACCTGGCCACCCGGAAGCTGAACATCATCCCGCTTTCGGCGTGCTCGGCGATGTGGCAGTGCGCCATCCACAGCCCCGGGTTGGATACGTCGAGCAGCACGTCCACGGTCTCGCCGGTCCGGACCAGGACCGTGTCCTTCCACACCAGGTTGGGCTCCACCTCGCCCCCGCGTGAGAGCACGAGGAACCGACCCGCGCCGTGGATGTGGAACGGGTGATGCATCGGGTGGTCCGAGTCCATCTCGTTCACCAGGCGGATCTTCACGCGGTCACCCACGGTGAAGGCCCACTCGATCGCCGCGTTCCGGCGTCCGGTCTTCCGGTCGACCAGCAGCCACCGCATCGTCGCGGGGGTGGTCAGCCGGTTGACCTCCTCCATCGTGTCCTCCCACTCGATGCCGCCGGCCTCGTGGCCGCCGGCCTCGTGGCCGCCGTGCCCCTCGGCGGCGGGCCCGCCGTGACCGCCGTGACCCTCCGTCACGTGATCCGGGGCGTCCGAGGCGTCGGCGCCCGACGCCTGCTCCCGCCGCTCGAGCGCCGCGGGGACCATGGCGATCGGCAGCAGCTTCATCCCGCACTTCGGGCACCGGGCGGGCTCGGGGCTCACCACCTCGGGATCCATCGGACACGCGTAGGCGGCCGGGGCCTCCCCGGCAGGGGTCTCCACGTCCATCTCGGCCACCAGCCCGAGCTCCTCGTCGGGCTCCCGCGCGAGCTCGACCTCGATCCGCTCGCGCTCCACGACGAGCTCGGGGGCCGAGCGCAGCCGCTCGAACGTCGCGGCGGCGCCCCTCATCGGCTCTCCCGCGACGGTGATCGTCCCCAGGGCGGCGGTGCGGTCGGGCGTCCGGTGCTCCAGGGTGAGCTCACCGGCCTCCTCGAACCGGACGTCCGCCACCGCGCGCTCGGACGGCGCGATCATCACGTGGTCGACGAACGTCTCGCGTTCGTACCGGCCGCTGTCGCCACCGACCAGCTTCATGCGTGTACCGGGGATGGCCACGTCGAACACGCGCGTGTTCGCCGTGTTCACGAGGAGGAAGCGCACGACCTCGCCCGGCCGCGCGTCGAGCGCCCACCCCGAGCGGCCGTTCACCAGCAGCACGTTGCCGAACCGCCCCATCGCCGTGTGGTCGGGTCCGGCCCGGTCGAACGTCGCGATGCGTCCGTCCTCGAGCAGGATGTCGTCGATCGCGAGGACGACGTCGCGGTCGACCGGCGGCCAGTAGTCGGGGTCGGAGGGCTCGACCACGATCGTGCCGTAGAGCCCCATCTCCTGCGAGTAGTCCTCGCGGATGTGGGGGTGGTACCAGTACAGGCCCGCATCGGGGAACCGGACCTCGTAGGTGAACCGGCCGCCCACCGGGATCGGCTGCTGGGTCTCGTGTGGGACGCCGTCGAACCGGTTCTCGAGCCGGAGGCCGTGCCAGTGGACCGTGGCGTCGATGTCGCCGTCGTTGGTGACGTTCACCACGACGTGCGAGCCCTGCCGGACGCGGAGCGTGGGTCCGGGGATCGAGCCGTTGTACGCGAGCATCCGGACGTCGTTCCCGTCGATCCGGTTCACGACGGGTCCGATCCGCAGATCGAGCACGTCGCCGGGCTCCAAGGCGAGCCGGGGGGTCGGCTCGGCCCGGGGCAGTCCGGCCGTGTCGCGCGGGAAGGGGCCGGTGCCGAAGTCGGTGTGGTGTTCGTGCATCGTCGGGCATCCCCTTCCGATCGGGGGGTCGAGGCAGTCCTACCACTCTGATGGTGGAG
>JBHGAT010000044.1:0-9712 GCA_041946645.1 Candidatus Velamenicoccus archaeovorus
CCGCGGCCTCCCGGGCCACGGTCAGGATCGTGCCCTCGACCGGCCGGGCGATGGCGCTCCGCCCCGCCTCGGCCGCCGCCGCGAACGCCCGGGCCAGCGCGGCACCGTCGACCGGGTCCACGGCCGCCATGCGCTCGGCCAGGGTCCGGAGCATCTGCGCCGTGATGACGCCGGAGATCCCCCGGGCGCTCATCACCGCGCCGCGGGCGATCGCCGAGGCCACCCCAGGCATCTGATCCGGCGCGCGCTCAAGTTCGGCCGCCACCCCGTCGAGGGTCAGGTACAGGTTCGTTCCCGTGTCCGCGTCGGGAACGGGGAACACGTTCAGGCGGTCGATCGCGTGGCGGTGCGCGTGGAGGACATCACGGAAGGCGACGAGCGCGGCCCGCAGATCCGCCGGCCCGAGCCGCTGCAGGATCGGCACGGGCCTATCCTAATGAGGCCGCTGCGCGGGCCGTCCGGCGAAGCGAGCGGCGGTCCGGTACCATTGGCCGGCGGCCGCTCGGGCCGACAGGTAGGTCAGGTGCAGGTTCCGTTCCAGCTTCCGCGGTTGTCGGCGTTGGCCCGGCACGCCATCCCCCATGTGCTCGAGGGCACGCTGGTCCCGCTCGCACTGTTCTACGGCGCCCTGTGGGTCGTCGGCGTGTGGGGGGCGCTGATCGCCACGCTGGCCTGGTCGTACGGGGCGCTGCTCCGGCGGCTGGTGCTCCGGCGGCGGATCCCGGGGCTGCTGGTGCTGGGAACGGCCGCGATCACGGTCCGGACGATCTCGGCCCTGGCCACCGGGAGCGTCTTCATCTACTTCCTGCAGCCCACGCTGGGGACGGTGGTGGTGGCCCTGGCCTTCCTCCTCTCGGTCCCGGCCGGACGTCCCCTGGCCGAGCGGCTGGCCGGCGACTTCGTGGTGCTGCCGCCGGCGCTGGCGGCCCACCCGGTCGTCCGGCGGCTGTTCCTGCGGATCACGCTGCTGTGGGCGTTCACGCTCCTGGCCAACGCCGGGGTGACCCTGTGGCTGCTGATCAGCGAGCCCTTGCACCTGTTCGTCCTCACGAGGACCTTGACGTCGTGGGTGCTCACCGGCGGCGGGATCGCCTTGTCCACGGTGTGGTTCCGGCTGGCGCTCCGCCGGCACGGGTGGCTCGGCGCGGCCGAGGCCGCCCGAGGCGCCGCGTGAGCGCAACGGTCGCGAGCGTCCGCCGGCCGGACGCGCCCGTCCTGGTCACCCGGGACGGCGTGGTCCTGGCCGCCCGCTGGTGGCTCCCGAGCGGAGGCGACCGCGCCACGGTGGTGCTGGCGCACGGCTTCTCGGCGTCCAAGGACGACGGGCAGCTGGTCGCGGTGGCCGAGGTCCTGCGGCGGGCGGGCTACGCCGTGCTCTCCTACGACGCGCGCGGGCATGCCGGCTCGGGAGGGCTCTGCACGATGGGCGACCTCGAGCGGCTGGACGTGGCGGCCGCGGTGGCCGAGGCCCGGACCCGGTCGGCCCCCGTCGTGGCCGTGGGCGCGTCGATGGGCGCGATCGCGGTGCTCAGGTACGCGGCCACCGACCCCGACCTGGCCGGCGTGGTCTCGGTGAGCAGCCCGGCGCTCTGGCGGCTGCCGAGCAACGTGCGGACGCTCGGGGCGGCGATGCTCACGAGGACCCGGGCCGGTCGGCGTCTCGCCGAGCGGTGGATGCACGTCCGCGTCTCGCCCCGGTGGGACGACCCTGAGCCGCCGAAGCGGCTCGCGGCCCGCCTGTCCGTCCCCCTGGCCGTGGTGCATGGCGGCCGGGACCGGTTCATCGAGCCCAGCGAGGCCCCGCTCCTGGCCGCCGCCGCCCCGCGGGCCCGCCTGCTGCTGGTGCCGGCCATGCGCCACGCGTTCGACCGCGCCGCCGTCCCCGCCGTCCGCGAGGCCGTCGACTGGGTGCTGGAGGCGTCCGCCCACCCGAGCGGCACCTGAGGACCGGGTCGGCTCAGCCCGGCTCCTCCCACCACCACGCGAGCCCGAACAGGTCCGGGCCGGTGTGCGCCACCATCACCGCGTTGAACGGCGAGACGAGGGTGTGGGCGCCGAACCCGCGGTCCACGGCCTCGGCCAGCCGGCGGGCCGGCTCCTCGGTCCCCGCGTGCATCGAGATCGCGTGGAGCGTCCCCTCGGGTGGGCGGTGCTTCCGGCACTCCGCCAGGAGCCGGTCGATCACCGCCTCCACGGTGCGGGCCGGGCGGAGCGGTCGGACCCGGCCGGCGCGGAACTCCACGATCGGCCGTAGGCCGAGCGAGCGACCCGCCCAGGCCACGACCTCCGGGACGTGGCCGCTCCGGACCAGCCGGTCCAGGCTGCCCAGGCTGGCCAGCAGCCGGACCCGTCCGGCGACGTTCCGGGCCGTGGCCTCGACCTCGTCGAGCGTCGCGCCCGCCGCGGCCCGCTCGGCCGCGGCCAGGGCCACCAGCGCCTGGGCGCCCGCCGCGACCCCCGAGTCGAAGACCCGGACCCGGTCCCCGAGCTCCGAAGCGGCCAGCCGGGCCGCCTGGGACGACCCGCTCATCCGCGAGGCGACGGTGACGACCAGGGCGCCCTCGGGACCCAGGACGCCCTCGATGGCCTGGCGAACGTCGCCCGGCGACGGTCCGGCGGTGGTCACGCCCTCGTCGAAGCGACGGACCAGCTCGTCCAGCGGGACCTCAGCGTCCCGGCGGGACGTCTCGCCGATCGTGACCCACATCGGGATCAGGACCAGGCCGGCGTCACCGGCGACCTCCGCCGTGAGCCCCGCGGCCCCGTCGGTCAGGACGGCGACGGTCACCTCGGCTCCACCTCGACCGGTGTGCTCCGCCCGGGTCGGCGCCTCACGAGCCGTCCTCCACGCGCGGACCCACGCGCGAGCCCCGCGGCTCGTGGACCCACCCCGCGCTCAGCAGCACGAGCAGGCCCGAACACAGCAACACGACCCGCGCCGGCTCCAGCCGCCCGATCACGGGCCATCGCACGCCCGAGATCAGGTCGACCGCCACGCCCGCGGCGAGCGCCGCCGTGGCCAGCCCGGCCCGGATCACGACGTGGAAGGCGGCGAACCCCTGCACCCGGTCCGAGCCGGACAGGCGCGTCTGGAGCACGCCCATCCCCGAGAGCAGCGTGGCCGACGCCGCGGCGCCGAACGCCACCGCGCCGCCGTAGGCGATCTCCAGCGTGGGGGCCAGGCTGAGGACGGCGACGACGATCCCCAGCACCGCCACCGAGACCCGGACCACCCGGAGCTGCTCACGCTCCCTGAGCAACTGCAGCACGCCGAGCCCGAGCGCCGCCCCCACCCCGAAGAGCGCGATCAAGACGCCGAACTGCACGTCGCTCGCGTCCAGCACCTGCCGGACGAAGGTGATCCCCACCGAGAACAGCGCGCCGATCCCGAGCGTCACCACGGCGGCCACGGGCACGACCGTGCGCACCAGGGGGATCCGGAACGCCTGCACGAAGGGCAGCCCCTCGGCCGGCGGGGTGCCCGCCTTCCGCTCCGCGGCGGGACCCACGGCGTCCAGGACCCGGAGCGAGCGGACCAGGAGGTACGAGACCACGAACGTGAGCGCGTCCACCAGGAAGACGATGGCGAAGACCCGCCCCCCCATCGGGCCCTCCCCACCGACCAGCAGGTCCTGCAGCGCCACCAGACCACCGAACGCCGCCGCCCCGACGGGGATCGTCGCGAACGACGAGCCGAGGATCAGGCCGTTGGCGACCGCCAGCTCGTCCTCGTCCCCCTCCACGAGGTCGGGGATCGACGCGTCCCGCGCCGGCAGGAACACCAGCCCGCCGAGCTGCAGGAAGAACGCCCAGAGGTAGACCCACCACAGGGCCCGCACCAGGGGGATCAGCAGCGCGATGCCCACGCGGACGAGGTCCGAGTACATCATGGCCCGCCGCCGGTTCCACCGGCCCACGACCCGGGTGGCCACGGGACCGGCCACCGCCGAGGGCAGGAGCTGGAGCACGAGGATCCCGCCCACCGCGGTGGACGAGCCGGTCAGGTTCAGCACCAGTGCGATCAGGGCCACGGTGCCCATCCAATCCCCCAGGGCCGAGACGACCTGCCCCACGAAGAGGGGTCGGAAGGGGCGATGACGGAGCGGTCCGAGCGGGAGCCTCACGCGCGCTCACCGCTCGGGGGGCTCGTCCTGGTCCAGCACGAGCCGCGTGAGGGCGATCCGGAGCCGGTCCGGGCCACGGGGTGGGGTGTTGCCGAGGACCCGCTTCGCCAGCAGCGGCACGAGCACCGCGCCGCCCGCCAGGGCTCCCCGCCACCCGCGCCGGACCGCCAGCACGGGGACCAGCACGGCGTAGGCCACGAAGCATCCGATCGAGGTGTTCCTGGCCAGCTTGCCGCCGGCCAGCCCCGCCGCGAGCACCACCACGCCCTCCCAGGCGTTCACGGCCAGGGCTCCCAGGGCGGTCGACAGCCCTCGCCCACCGGCACCGCGCAGGAACGGGCTCCAGTCGTGCCCGGCCACCGCGGCCCCACCGGCCAGCGCGGCGAGCCCGGGCCGGTCGGGCCCCGCGAGCAGCGGTCCGACGGCCCCCTTGGCCACGTCCAGGACCCCGGCAACGGCGAGCGGGCCGAACCCGGCGACCCGGTACAACGCCGAGCCCGACACCGTGCCGCTCCCGACGGTCCGCAGGTCGACCTTCCGCAGCCACCTGGCCACCAGGTTCGAGAACGGCACCCCGCCCACGAGGTACGAAGCCCCCACCACCACCGGCGCACCCGGCCGCTTCACACCCCGACGTTACCCGAGGCAGCGGCGAGCGAGGACGGCCCACCGCCCGCCGGGATCGCCGGGGGCCCTCCTACCCCCGAGCGGCGGGTCGTCCGGCCTCCGACGGTCGTGCCCCGCCGGTGGCACAGTGGCGGACCGGAGGTGCCGTGGCGGACGTCATCCTGGCCGAGGACCTGACCAAGTCCTACGGGAAACAGCGCGGCGTGACCGGGCTGAGCTTCGCCGTGCGTCCGGGCGAGGTGTTCGGCTACCTCGGGCCGAACGGCGCCGGCAAGACCACCACGATCCGCACCTTCATGGACTTCATCCGGCCCACCGCCGGGCAGATCACCGTGTTCGGCCTGGAGCCGCGGAGCCGGAGCATCGAGATCCACCGGCGCACCGGCTACCTCCCCGGCGAGATATCGCTGTACGGCCGGATGACCGGGGCCGAGTACCTCTCCCACCTGGCGGCGCTGCGCGGCGGTGTGGACCGCTCGTACGTGCTCGAGCTCGCGGACCGGCTCGACAGCGACCTGGGCGTCCGGATCCGGTCGCTCTCGCACGGCAACCGCCAGAAGGTCGCGCTGATCCAGGCGTTCATGCACCGCCCGGAGCTGCTCGTGCTCGATGAGCCCACCACCGGACTGGACCCGCTGGTCCAGCAGGTGTTCCACCGGCTGATCGAGGAGGTCAGGCAGGAGGGACGTACGGTGTTCCTCTCGTCCCACGTGCTGCCCGAGGTCGAGCGCCTGTGCGACCGGGTGGCCATCATCCGGGCCGGACGGCTGATGGCCGTCGAGGACGTGGGCCACCTCAAGGCCCGGGCCGTCCGCACGCTGGACGTCCACTTCGCCGGTCCGGTGCCGGCCGAGGCGTTCGCCGGCCTCCCCAACGTGACCGGGGTGGAGGCCCAGGGCGACGTCCTGCGGATCACGGTCACCGGCCCGGTCGACGCGGTGGTGAAGGCGATGGGGCGGTTCGAGGTGGTCGACCTCGAGAGCCACGAGCCGTCGCTCGAGGACATCTTCCTCACCTTCTACGGGAGGGACGAGACCGATGGCGCGTGACCTCGCGACGGCGCATCCGCGGATGCTCGGCACCGTGTTCTCGAAGACGCTGCGCGACCAGCGCCGCTCGCTCCTGTGGTGGACCTTGGGGTTCGCGGGGACCGTGCTGCTGTACTCGGCGTTCTGGCCGAGCATCCGGGACAACGCCGCCGAGCTCACGCGGTACGTCGAGCGGATGCCCGAGTTCATGCGCAACCTGATCGGCGACGTCGACTACGGCACGGCCGAGGGCTACATCCAGTCCGAGGTGTTCAGCTTCCTGGGACCGATCCTGCTGCTGGTCTACGCGGTCGGCGCGGGGAGCCGCGCGATCGCCGGCGAGGAGGAGGCCGGCTCGCTCGACCTGCTGCTCTCGATGCCGGTGCGGCGCGCTCGGGTGCTGCTGGACAAGTTCTGGGCGATGCTCCTGCCGACGTTCTGGCTCGTGTTCGCGATGTGGCTGGGGCTGGTCGCGTTCGGGCCGGCCTTCGACCTGCGTCCGGGGCTCGAGGGCTTCACCGCGGCCAGCCTGAACCTGTTCCTGCTGGCGATGGCCTTCGGGACGATCGCGCTCGCGACCGGCGCGGCCACCGGGAGCAAGGGGCTGGCCGTGGGCGTCACCAGCGGGATCGCGTTGGTGACGTTCATCCTCAACACGCTGGCTCCCTCCGTCGACTGGCTCGAGCCGTACCGCGTCCTGTCACCGTTCCACTACTACGCGGGCGGCGATCCGATGCTGAACGGGTTCGCCCCGGCGCACGCGATGGTGCTCGCCGCCATCACGGTCGTCGCGCTCGGGGTCGCGCTCGTCGCCTTCGACCGGCGGGACCTGGCGGCGGCCTGAGCCCGCGCGGTCACGCCCGAGCCTCGGCTCGCGCTCCCTCACCGTTGCGGTCCGGCGGCGCTCACCCGCCGAACGGCTCGTAGCCGGGCGCGGCGTGCGGCCAGGGGTTGGCCCGCTCCCACGCCTCACCGAGGTTCAGGACCAGGTGGTCGGCGAACCGGGGGCCGGCGATCTGGAGCCCGAACGGCACCCCGTCGTCGTTCACGCCGGCCGGGACCGACAGCGCCGGATGGCCGGTGAGGTTGAGCGGGTCGGTGTTGTAGCCCTCGGCCCCGTGGGGGTAGCGGCCGCCGGGGAGGCGCCCGTCCGGGGCCCACCCCTCGATCGGCATCGTCGGCGACAGCAGCACCGCGTCCCCACCGAGCAACCGGTCCAGGGCCCCGGCGTAGTCGAACCGCCGCCGCCGCGCGGCCATGTAGGTCGCCGGCGCGATCCGCAGCGCGTCCTGCATCGTCCGGCGGAAGCTCGGACCGAACCGCTCCAGGTTGGCCACGACGGTCTCCCGCCCCAGCATGTGGAGGTGCTCGAACGCGCACGTCACGAACCAGTCGGCGTACGGGTCCCCGATGGCCGCGAAGATGGCCCCCGGCTCGAGCGGCTCGACCGGGATGCCCAGGTCGGCCTCGACCGACGCGAGCGCCCGGTCGAACCGCGCGGCGACGCTCGGGGCGAGCGGTCCGGCGTCCATCAGCCGCGGCGTCGCGAACGCCCGGGCCGGCAGCACGCCCTCGAACGCGGGGGGCGGAACGGGCAGCGCCGTGGGATCGCCCGGCGCCGGCCCGGCCATCAGCCCGAGGAGCAGCCGCACGTCGGGGACCGTGACGGCCAGCGGCCCGTAGGTGGACAGGTCGATCCACGCCGGGATCGGCACCCGCGCGACGACGCCGTGCGTGGGCTTGAGTCCGGCCAGCCCGCAGAAGGCGGCGGGGATCCGGATCGAGCCGCCGCCGTCGGTCCCCGTCGCCAGCGGGACCATCCCGGCAGCCAGCGCCGCCCCCGAGCCGCCCGACGAGCCGCCCGGCGACCGGTCCCGGTTCCACGGGTTCCGCGTCGGCCCGAACAGCGGGTTGTCGGTGAACCCGTCGAACGTGAACTCGGGCACGTTGGTCTTGCCAACCGGGATCGCGCCGGCCGCGCGCAGCTTGCCCGGGATGTAGCCGTCGTGCTCCTCCGGGGGGCGGTTCCTGCACAGCAGGGATCCATACGTGGTGCGGAAGCCGGCCAGGTGCTCGTTGTCCTTCACGAGCAGGGGGAGGCCCGCGAGCGGCGCCGCCCGGTCGACCGAGGCGGCCTCGGCGATCGCCTCGTCCCGGTCGCGCAGGGCGATCACGGCGTTCAGGTCCGCGTCGTGACGCTCGATCCGCTCGAACGCGCTCGCCACCAGGTCGCGGGGGTCGACCCGGCCCGCGCGGACGCCTTCGGCGAGCTCGGCCAGCATCGCTACCGGCGGAGGGGGTTGGCCCGCTCGACCAGGCGCCCCCGGCGGTGGTCGCGGAGGATCACGCTCGCGGCGTTGCGGCCGGGCACGCCCATCACCCCGCCGCCGGGGTGCGTCCCCGAGCCGCACAGGTAGAGCCCGGCGATGGGCGACCGGTGGTCGGCGTAGAACGGGATCGGGCGGAAGCTGAACAGCTGGTCCGGCGTGAGCTCCCCCTGCATGATGTTCCCGCCGAGCAGGCCGAACCGCCGCTCGATATCGACCGGGGTCAGCACCTCGAGCTCCTCGACCGAGGCCTCGAGGTTCGGGGCGAACGCGCCGAGCGTGCGGATCACGCGGCGGCCCCACTCCTCGCGGCCGCCCTCGTCCCACGACCCCTCGCGGAGCTCGTACGGACCGTACTGCGAGAACGCGAGCATCAGGTGCTTGCCCCGCGGCGCCAGACCCTCGGGCTCGTGGGCGGTGGGGAAGACGACCTCGACGTACGGGTGCTCGGACATCCGGCCGTACTTGGCGTCGTCCCAGGCCCGCTCGAGGTACTCGATCGAGGGGGAGACGGCGGCCAGGCCCCGGTGGACGCTGCCGTCCTGGTCCCACGACGGGAACGCCGGGAGCTCCGAGAGCGCGACGTTCACCTTCACCGAGCCCGAGCGCGACCGGTACCGCCGGACGTCGGCGACGACCTCGGCCGGCAGGCGCTCCTCGCCCACCAGGTCGAGGTAGGTGGTGACGGGGTGCGCGCCGGAGACGACGCGGGTGGCCCGGACCAGGGAGCCGTCGGTCAGCTCGACCCCGACCGCGCGGCCACCCGAAGCGATGGCGATCCGCTGGACCTCGGCGCCGGTGCGGATCTCGGCGCCGGCGGCCTCCGCCGCGCGGGCGAGCGCCGCCGAGACGGCCCCCATCCCGCCCTTCACCCAGCCCCAGGCGCCGGCGTGCCCGTCGACCTCGCCGATCCAGTGGTGCATCAGCACGTACGCCGACCCCGGCGTCATGGGCCCGCACCACGCGCCGATGATGGCCTGCGTGGCCATCGCGCCCTTCACGCGCTCGTCCTCGAACCACTCGTCGAGGAAGTCGGCCGCGCTCATCGTGAACAGGCGCACCGCCTCGTGGAGGTCGCGCCCGGTCCAGCCGCGCATCCTCCCGGCCATGCGGATCCATCGCGGGAGCTCGCGCAGCCGGACGTTGGGCGGCACCACGAACAGCAGGTCCTTGAGGAGCTCGGCGACGCGCTCGAAGTACCGGTCGAACTCCACGTACCGTTCCGCGTCGCGCGTGGAGAACCGGGCGATGTTGGCGGCGTCCCGAGCCACGTCGCCCCACAGCGTGAGCGACGTGCCGTCGGGGAACGGCACGAAGTAGTCGGGCGTGACGATCGAGACCTCGTAGCCGAACCGCTTCAGCCGGAGCTCGTCCACGATCTTCGGCGGCATCAGCGAGACGACGTACGACGCGCTCGAGACGCGGTACCCGGGCCAGGGCTCCTCGGTGGCCGCCGCGCCGCCCAGGACGTCCCGCCGCTCGAGCACCAGGACATCGAGCCCGGCCTTCGCGAGGTAGGCGGCGCACGCGAGCCCGTTGTGGCCGCCCCCCACGATCACGACGTCGCGCTGGAACGCCCCCATGCCGCGCAGAGCCTACCGGAGGC
>JBHGAT010000440.1:0-1790 GCA_041946645.1 Candidatus Velamenicoccus archaeovorus
GCGGTGCTCGGCGCGACGGTCGTGCGCCGGCCCAAGACCCTGCCGTGGTCGGCGGCCGCGGCCGCGGCGATGTGGGGGATCGGCTCGGGCTGGTTCCTCCGCGACACGCTGCTCGCCGTGATGGGCTGAGCACACGTCGAGCCGGTCAGGACGCAGGGACGTCGAGCGATCCGTCCACCTCGGGCGCTCGCGCCCCCGGCACGAACAGGAAGGCCAGCGTCACCGAGGCGCCGAGGATCCCCGCGGCGATCAGCGTGTCGTCGGCGCCGATCCACCCGGCCATCGGCCCGACGATCGCGAACGACAGGGGCACGCCGGCGATCGAGATCAGCCAGTCGAGGCTGGAGACGCGCCCCAGGAGCTCACGCGGCACGAGCCGCTGCAGCAGCGTGTACCAGATCACCACGAGCACGGCGATCGAGCCCTCGGACACGAACGCCACGATCATCGCCTGCCACACCTCGGTGACGATGCCGAACCCGGCCGTCATCAACATCCCGATGGCCCACGCCACGTAGAGCACGGTGACGGGCCTGCGGGGCAACCCGCCCCGCTGGCCGAGCACCAGCGCCGCGCTCACCGCGCCGAACCCGCCGGCGCCGAACACCATCCCCAGCGCGAACCCCTCGCGGCTCGAAGCCCCGGCCAGCTGGTTCTTCACGACGTAGGGCACGAGGGCCTCCCACGGTCCCCACGTGCAGAGCAGGCTGATCGTCGCTGCGACCAGCGCCGCCCAGACCCACGTCTCGCTCCGCACGTAGTGGAGCCCCTCCTTCACGTCGGCCCAGACCCGACCGGGCGCGTCCTCGTCGGACCTGGGCTCGGGACGGACGTGCATCAGCACGATCATCAGCGCCGACCAGCCGAACGTCGCGCCGTCCAGCACGAACGCCCACCCCGCCCCTAGGCCCCCCACGAGCAGCCCGCCGATCAGCGGCCCGATCAGCATCATCGTCGCCGGCCGCACCACCTGGCCCAGCGAGTTGGCCTGGACCAGGAGGTCGTCGGGCACGATCGACGGGATGATCGAGGAGAACGCCGGCGCGAACACGGCCTGCCCGCACCCGTAGACGACCACGATCGCGAACAGGACCGGCAGCGTGAGCGCGTCAACGATCGACAGCACGCCGAGCGTGCCGATCGCGACGAGCCGGACCAGGTCCCCCGCGATCATCAGGCGTCGCCGATCGATGCGGTCGGCCATGGCCCCGCTCCCGAGCATCAGGACCACCTGCGGCGCGGACCACGCGATGCCGACGCCGGCGATCGCGGCCGGGCTGTTCGAGAGCTCGAGCACCTGGAGGGCGATCGCGACCACGTAGATCCCGTCGCCCACCATCGACACGGTCAGGCCGGTCCAGAGCAGCCGGAAGTCCCGGATCCGCAGCGGGCGGAGCGCCCCCACGCGATCGACGAACCGCACGTCGCGTTCCACGGCCCCGAGCATAGGTGCGGACCCGGGCGGCCGGGGGAGCGGGCGCTGACCGCGGGTGCGCGGCGGACCATCGGTGGGACTCACAGGCGGGCGAGGAGACCTAACCCCCGCTTAACGCGCCGCTGGACGGCTCGTAACCGCTCCCTCCCTACCGTTGATGGACGAGGGACAGGAGGGTGCGATGGACGTGAAGCGCGTGAGGATCCTGGCCGTGCTCGGCACGGTCGTCCTGGTGGGCGGCGTCTCGGCCGTGGCGTTCGCCCAGGGTGGCGGTTCGAACCCCGACCCGTTGCGGACCACGGCCGTCGCCTCGGTCTCGCCCTCGGAGACGCCGGAGCCGTCCGAGACGCCGGAG
>JBHGAT010000441.1:0-1789 GCA_041946645.1 Candidatus Velamenicoccus archaeovorus
CTGGAGGAGGGGCGGCCGGCCCGGGCGTTCGTGCGGCCGCACGACGTGCGGTTGACGCGGGACGGCGCGGGCGGCACGGTCCGAGCCACGGTGGAGCGGATCGTCACGCTCGGGTGGCTGTCGCGGGTCGCGATGCGCCTGACGGACGGCCAGGTGATCACGGCCGAGCTCCCCAACGACGAGCTGGAGGGGATCGAGCCGGGACGCGAGGTCCGGGTCGACGTGCGCCGGGCCCGGGCGTTCGGCTCCGACGAGGTGGTGCAGGTGGAGGCGCCGGCGTCGGTCGGCGCCGAGGGCTGAGGCGGGAGCGGGACGGGGATGGGTCCGGGGCGACGAGGGATCGCGGCCGGGGTGACGGTCGCGCTGCTGGCGGCCGGGTGCGCCGGCTCGGTCGAGCGCGCCCGGGGGACCGCCGAGGTGCTCCGCCTCGGCGTGTCGCCCACGCTCACGCACGCGCCGGCTCACGTGGGGCTCGGCACGGGGATCTTCGCCCGGGCCCTCGCGCCCACGCGGGTGGAGCTGCACGTGTTCGGCTCGGGAGCGGAGGCCGGGGTGGCCCTCCTGGCCGGCTCGATCGACGCGAGCTACATGGGGCCGTGGCCGACCGCGTCCCTGTACCTGCGATCGCACCGCGTGGCCGTGGTGTCGGGAGCCACCGTGGGCGGGACCTCGCTCGTCGTGCGCCGGGACGCCGGGATCCGGTCGCCGGATGACCTGCACGGCGCGCGGATCGCCGTGGCGAGCATCGGCAACTCGCAGGAGGTGGCGCTCCGCACCTGGCTGCACCGCAACGGGCTCCGCGCCACCGACGAGGGCGGCGACGTCGCCATCACCGAGATCGCCGGGCCCCAGCTGCAGGCGCTCCTGCGCACGGACCGCCTGGACGGCGCGTGGGTGCAGGAGCCCTACCCCACGTGGCTGGTCGACCGGGGCGTCGCCGACGTCCTCGTCGACGAGGCCGACCTGTGGCCGCCGGGCCGGTTCCTCACCGCGAGCCTGGTGGTCTCGACGACCTACCTGTCCGCGCACCCCGACGTCGTCGAACGGCTGGTCCGCGCCAACGTGGAGGCGATCCGGTTCCTCCAGACGGATCCCCAGGGCGCCCTGCGGATCTCGGAGCGCCGGCTGGTCCAGGGCGGGGCGCCGCCGATGTCCCTCGACGTGATCGCCGCGGCCTGGCGCGAGCTGACCTTCACGTGGCGTCCCGTCCCCGAGGCGCTCACGCGCGTGAGCGAGGACGCGTACGCTGCCGGCATGATCGGGGTTCGGCCCGGCGCACTCCTGGGGATCCTCCGGCTGGGCCCGCTCGAGCGTGTGCTCGAGGACGAGGGCCTTCCTCCGGTGGGGGCCCTCGCGGGCAGGGCGGGGTCGGCGTGAGCTCCCGGCCTCCCCTCCGCGTGGTGGCCGAGCTACCGTCGTCGGCGCCCAAGCTGGCGCTCCATCGCGTGGCCAAGTCCTTCCGGCGCGAGAGCGGCGGCGTGGTCGACGCGCTCGCCGACGTGACCCTCGACGTGGTCCCCGGCGAGTTCGTCTGCCTGGTCGGCCCCACCGGCTGCGGCAAGTCCACGCTGCTCAGCCTGATCGCCGGGCTGGATCGACCGGACGGGGGCGAGGTGCTGATGGACGGCCGCCCGGTCGGCGGGCCGGGACCCGACCGCGCCGTGCTGTTCCAGGAGCCGGCCCTGTTCCCCTGGATGAGCGTTCGGGCCAACGTCGAGTTCGCGCTGAAGCTCTCGGGCCTGGCCCGGGGCGAACGCCGGGCGCAGGCCGCGCACTGGCTCGAGAAGGT
>JBHGAT010000442.1:0-1787 GCA_041946645.1 Candidatus Velamenicoccus archaeovorus
CGTCGTCGCGAGTCGCCGCTGTACTGGGACTACATCCGGTTCCAGCGCAAGGCCGTCACGGAGCACTTCATCGAGCTCACCGACTACGTCCGCGAGTACGGGCGCTCGAAGGGGCGCGAGGTGCTGGTCGCGTGCAACTGCGGCGACGCGCCACCGCACTTCGACGCGTTCCGCCCGCACGTCGATCTCCTCTGCGCCGAGCAGCACGTGACGGAGTACCGCCAGCCCTCGTGGTGTCGGTACGCGGCGGGGTTCGCGGGCGAGGAGGCCGAGCTCGTCGTGGTCGAGCAGCCGTTCGCCGGCGTGATCCCCGAGCTCCAGCGCAACCTCGCCCGGGGGAGAGGCAAGGACCGGCTCCGGATGATGCAGTACGAGGCCGTCGCGCTGGGCGTGAGCACGAGCATCCCGTACGGGTCCTGGATGGGTCCGGTCGTGCAGGAGTCGCTGTGGGCGCCGCACGAGGTGCTCGTGGAGATGCAGACCTTCCTCGCCGACCACGAGGACCTGTTCAGCACGCGAACGTGCTCGGAGACGGCGGTCGTGTACAGCGTGCCGAGCGCGTTCGAGCACCAGATGGTGGACGATGCGCGGAGCTTCCTGCCCTTCTACGAGGCGTGCGACCAGCTCGTCGCGCAGACGCAGCCGTTCGACGTCCTGATGTTCCCCGAGGGCGAGCTGCGGCCCGACAGGCTGACGCTCGGGGATCTCGCGCAGTACCGGACGCTCGTGCTCCCGAGCTGCACGCACCTCACCTCGCCGCAGGTGGAGCTGATCCGAGGGTTCCTCGGGCGCGGCGGGCACGTGCTGGTGCGGGGCGAGCTCGGCGCGAACCTGCCCGCGGACGTCCGCGCGCCGCTGCTCGCTCATCCGCTCGTGAAGCGGGTGGACGAGGTCCGTGTGGAGGACCTCGCCGATGGGCCGCAGGTCCTGATGGAGGGCGGCCACGACCTCGCGATCAACCTCCAGCGGGTGCAGCGGGGCGTGGCGATCCACCTCATCCGGTACGACTACGACGAGGATCGCGACGAGGTCCCCATCCTGCCCGAGCTCACGCTCCGGTTCCGCCTGCCGCGCTGGTACCGGCACGCGTTCCCGTTCACGCCCTCGGGGCGGATGGAGGCGCATCTGGGGATGAGCTGGCACGAGCGCGGGATGCATCGGCTCGAGCTCCGCGACGTGCCGCTGTACTCGGTGACGCTGCTCCGGGGGTAGCGGCGTGGCCGACGCGACCGCGGCCGTCGGCGGCTGGTGGGAGACCTGGCCGTGGCGTCTGATCCAGACCAACCTGCGCGAGATCGACATGCGCGACATCGACGCCGAGCGCTACGTGGCGTCGCTCCGCTCGTTCGAGGCCACGGTCGCGATGATCAACACCTCGGGCATCGTCGCGAGCTACCCGACCGCGCTCGAGCTCCACACGCGAAGCCGGTACCTGCAGGGCGACGATCTCGCGACGATCATCACGGCCTGCCATGCCGCCGGGATCAAGGTCATCGCGCGGACGGACTTCTCGAAGGTGCGCCGAGCGCTGTACGAGCGCCACCCGGAGTGGGCCGCCGTCCGCGCCGACGGCGGCATCGTCGAGGAGCACGGCGACGTCCACGTTTGCGTGAACGGCGCGTACCAGCGCGAGCACGCCCCGGCGATCGTCGAGGAGACGATCACCACGCTCGACGTCGACGGCATCTACTTCAACTGGGCGGGCTACCTCTCGCACGACTACCGCGGCGTCGACCACGGGATCTGCCGCTGCGCGAGCTGCGCCGATCGCTTCGCCGAGATGTTCG
>JBHGAT010000443.1:0-1783 GCA_041946645.1 Candidatus Velamenicoccus archaeovorus
TACCGGCGATCGCTGATGAACGGGATCTGCGTGGCGGTGAACGCGACGACGTCGTAGGCGGGGTCGTCGCGGTAGACCACGTTGAAGTTGTGGAAGTCGCGCCCCGCGGCGCCCATGATCAGAACACGACGCGGCATGCCGGGTCCTTTCCGAGAGGAGGGTCTGATGCGCGGGGCGGGTGGCCCGCTCTTCACCCCGGAATCTACCCGACGGGCGGTCGGGGGGACCACCCGGCTCAGGTCTCGAGGTCGCCGGGCTCGTCGACGTCGAACAGGGTCCGGCCGCTCGGATCGAGGGCCCGCCACGTGGGCTCGAGCACGACCGCGGCGCGGAGCGTCTCGAGCAGCGAGCGCAGGCGCCGCTCACCCCTCCCGACGAGCTCCGCCGCGGCGTCCCGGGCCGGGCCGACCCGGAGCACGCACGGGAGGGGACGGAACCGCTCGCCGTCCTCGAGGGCCACGGCGACCACCCCCGGATCGTCGATCCGCCCGAGCATCAGCAGGAGGACCCCCGGGGCGGGCTCGGGCATGTCGCCCCCGATCACCACGGCGGTCTCCGTCCGGGTGCCGGACAGCCCGGCCGCGAGCCCCATCAGCGGCCCCTGGCCCTCGACGGCGTCGCGGGCGAGCCGCACCGGGACCCCCGGCGGGGTGCGGGGCTCGGGTCCGACGGGCGCGAGCACGACCACGACCTCCGCGCACACCGGCGCGAGCGCCGAGACCGCGTGCTCGAGGAGCGACGTCCCGCGGTAGGGCTCGGCCAGCTTGTCGCGGCCGAACCGGGTGGACCGGCCCCCGGCCAGCACGATCCCCGTGGCGCCGCTCGCCCGAGCCAGGCGGACTCACCGGCCCGTCGGCGCCGGGGGCGGATCGGCTTCGCCGCCGGCGCCGTCGCCGCGGTTCTGCACGAACTCGAACCCGAACCGTCCCTTGATGCACAGGTGGCCGCTCGTCACCGAGTGGTCGAGCGGCGATGTCACCTTCACGATCCGGTTGTCCTGGACGTGCAGCTCGACGTTGCACCCGACGCCGCAGTACGGGCAGATCGTGGTGACGACGTCCTGCCGCGACTCGTCCCACGTGCCGGCCTCCCGCATCTCGTGCTCGGACCGGAACATCAGCGCGCCGGTGGGACACACACCGATGCAGTTGCCGCAGTAGACGCACGCCGACCCGGGCAACGGGACGTCGAACTCCGTGGAGATCCGGGCGTCGAACCCGCGCCCGGCCACGGCGATCGCGAACGTGTTCTGCGCGTCCACCCCGCAGGCCTCGACGCACTTGTAGCAGAGGATGCAGCGCGAGTAGTCGCGCACGTACAGCTCGTTGTCCACCTTCACCGGCTGGGCCACGGTCTCGGCCATGACGCCGGCGGGCGGCTCGTGGTGGCCGGGGGACCGGGCGTCGCGCTCCCCGGCCCCGGCCGGCTCGGCCGGCGGCCCGTACCGCTCCGGCGCGGCTCCGTAGGCCTCCATCCACCGGCGCACGTCGCCGCCGGCCAGCGACAGGTCCACCGAGGAGGCCAGCAGCTCGAGCACCAGCCGGCGGGCGTGCCGCACCCGCTCCGAGCTGGTCTGCACCTTCATCCCCGGCTCGACCGTGCGGGAGCACGCCGGCACGAGGGTCCTCGACCCCTCCACCTCCACCACGCACACGCGGCACACGTTCACCGGGGTGAGGGTCTCGAGGAAGCAGAGGGTCGGTGTGTCGATGCCGCGGCTGCGGCACGCCTCGAGGACCGTCGAGCCCTCCGGCACGCGCACCGGCTCGCCGTCGATCTCCAC
>JBHGAT010000444.1:0-1781 GCA_041946645.1 Candidatus Velamenicoccus archaeovorus
CGGGGGCCGACATGCTCATGTTCCATCTGGAGTCGACGCCGGATCCCTTCGCGGTGGTGGACGCGATCAGGGCGGAGCGGCGGGTCGTCGGGCTGGCCCTGCGCAACGACACCCCGATCGGGGCCATCCCGGACGGGCTGCTCGCTGCCGTCGATGTCGTGAACCTGGTGGCGGTGCCGCTGGGCTGGGGAGGGAACGAGTCGGCCGCCGACACGTTCGAACGGATCGGATCCCTCCGCCGCCGGATCGACGGGCTCGGAGCCTCCACGGCGATCGAGGTCGACGGCGGCGTGAAGCCGTCGAACGCGACCCGGTACGTCGATGCGGGAGCCGACATGCTCACCTCGGGAACGGGCATCTACCACGCCCCCGACGTGCGGGCGGCCGTGGCCACGCTGCGCTCGTCGACCCTCGGCCCGCGCGACGAGGTCGCGCGTCGTCGCCTCGAGCCCTTCCTGTCCGTCCCCAGCGCCCTCCCGGTGGACGATGCGGGTCGCCGGGAGCGCCAGGAGGCGCTGCGCGCCGGTCTCGACATCCCCACCAGCGTCTGGGATCCGTCGGGTCGGGAGGGCTGATCCCCGACCGGCTGGGGAGGCCGGTGCCCCTCAGGGGGCCGGCCCTCCCTCGCGGACCGACGGGTCTCAGTGGGTTCCCAGGGGCGTTCGTGCGGTTCGGCCGCGCCGGATGCCCTCCGGCATCAGGTCGCCGTGCGCCTCGATCAGCTCATCGCAGAGCTCGACGATCCGTGCGGTCGTCAGCGTGGCGGCGGTGTTCGGATCCAGGAGCGCAGCCTGATAGACGAGGTCCCGGCGCTGCTCCAGCCCCGCCCGGACGGTGAGCTCCACCACGTTGAGGAACGTCCGGTTCAGGGCGAGGCACTGCGGCGGGATCGCCCCGATCCGCGTGGGCTGGACCCCGTTCTTGTCCACGAGCGTCGGCACCTCGACGCACGCGTCCGGCGGCAGTCCCTCGATGAGACCGCCGTTGCGGACGTTCGTGTACACCTCCCGTGGCTCTCCCGTCTCCAGCGCGCGGATGATCTCCGAGGCGAGCTCGGAGGAGGGCTCGATCTCGAGCTCCTCGCCGGCGTCCAGCCGGGCCTTGGTGGCCTCCCAGTCGCGCAGGTTGTCGTCGCTCCGCCGGACGTACTCGTCGATCTCGGCGCGGAAGCGCTCGACCTCGCTCTCGTGGTGGAGGAACCAGGGAACGTACTCGCTGGAGTGCTCGCTCGACTCCGTGGGGAAGTAGCCGAACCGCTTGAAGATCTCGACCCGCACGCGGCGCCCCAGGCCCTCCGGGTCGGCGTCGACGACCTCCCGCAAGCGCGGGTAGAGGTCCTCTCCCGTGGAACGCCGCCGGAACCCGTAGACGAAGCACTGATGGTTGAACCCTGCCGTCCGGAAGGCGATGTCGTCCTCCGGCACCCCGACGGTCCTGGCGAGGAACGCGTGCGTGTCCCGGACCGAATGGCAGACGCCCACGACGTTGGCGAAGGGCGTTCCCGCGTAGACGGCCCACGGCACCATGGCCATGGGGTTGGTGTAGTTGAGCAGGAGGGCGTCCGGCGCCAACCGGTGCAGGTCGTTGCCGATCTCCAGCATCACCGGGATCGTCCGCAGGCCCCGGAAGATGCCGCCGATGCCGATCGTGTCGGCGATCGTCTGCCGCAGACCGTATCGTGCGGGGATCCGGAAGTCGCGGACCGTGGCGTCGTAGCCCCCGACCTGGATCTCGTTGATGACGTAGGTCGCGCCGTCGAGAGCAGCACGCCGGTCGGCGTG
>JBHGAT010000445.1:0-1774 GCA_041946645.1 Candidatus Velamenicoccus archaeovorus
GAGCGTCCCCCGGGGTCCGGAGCGGAGCACCGCTCCCGCGCCTACCCCCGGTCGCCGTTGAAGACCAGCGCGAGCGTCCTGACGATGATCAGGATGTCGCTCCAGAGGGACCAGCCCTCGATGTAGGAGTTGTCGAAGCGGACCCGCTCGGGGATCGACTCCAGGTCCCGGTTGCGGCCGTTGACCTGGGCCAGCCCGGTGATCCCGCCGGGCACCCGGAGCCGGTGCAGGTACCGCGGGTCCTCCATGCTGAACCGCTCGACGAAATGGGGGCGCTCCGGCCTCGGCCCCACCATGGACATGTCCCCCCGGAGGACGTTGATCAGCTGGGGGAGCTCGTCGATGCTCAGGCGCCGGAGGACGCGGCCGACGGGGGTGACCTGATCCTCCGGGGCGACCCAGCTGGTGTCGGAGTCGTCGTTCACGTACATCGTGCGGAACTTCAGGATCTGGAACGGCTCGCCGCGCTTGCCCACCCGGGTCTGACGGAACAGGATCGGACCGCGGCTCGAGACGCGGACGGCCAGGGCCGCCAGCACGAGGATCGGCGCCGTCAGCACCAGCATCACCGAGGCCACGGCGATGTCGAACGCCCGCTTGCTCAGGCGAGCGGATCTCCGCAGCGCGGGACGACGGAGATGCACCAGCGGTATCCCCCGGACGTGGTCCCCGGAGCCGTGCGGCACGGAGCCGAGCTCGAAGAACCGCGGAACCACGTGGACCTCGACCGCCAGCTCCTCGAGCTCGCGCAGGAGCGTGGCCGTGTCCCGGTCGCTCCCCAGCCCGAAGGCGACGACCACCCGACGGACGTCGAACTCCTCCACCACGGCTCCCAGATCGCTCGGCCCTCCGAGCAGCGGGAACGGGAGGTCGGGATCGCTGGGGCCGTCGATGAAGCCGATGGGGCGCAGGCCGTACTCGGGATGCTCATCGAGGGCCTCGGCCAGCTCCAGACCGAGCCGACCGGTGCCGATCACGAGCGTCCGCTCGGACACCACGCCCCGCGCCCGCGCCAGCCGGATGATCGCATACGCCGCGGCGCGTCCGACGAGCACGAGCACCGTGCCCACGCCCCCCGCCATCGCGATCCGGGGCACGCTCCCGACCACCCCCACCACGCGCAGGGGACCGAGCGCGGCCGCGGAGATCAGCGCCAGCAAGGGCACCGTGATGCGCGCCAGCAGCCAGCCGATCTCGTGACCCACCCGGGGGTCCAACCGGTACGCGCGGGCGGCGTCGACGTTCAGGAGGACGAACGTGAGAGCCGCCCATCCGATCACCCAGGGTCGGCCGCCCGACAGCCCCACAGCGACCAGCAGCGCGAGGGCATCCGATCCGGGGACGACGCCGCGCAACGGCGGGCGGCGGGAGACCACCTGGCGAACCTGGATGTCCATCTCCAGGGGCTTCCGCAGCACCACGCTCGTCCTCCAACCGATACCGGGGGCGCCGTCGCCGTCGATCTGCCTCCCGATGGCGACGCATCCAGTGTCGAGGCGGTCCCACAGGGGCGCATCCAGTGAACGCTGTAGAAATCGTCGGCGGTCGCGTACGCCAGCGCTCTGCCGACCCGCGTAGGCGACGACGCCGACCGACGGACCCGCCGGGGGCCGTCCGGACGAACGACCGCCCTGGTAGCGGGCCCATGCGCTCGATGGCCGGAGGATCTGGAAGGCTCGGCCGGCTCATGCAGTCGTGGGAGCTGAGATACGTCGCCGCACGGATGCCCGGCCCGTAGGCTGCCCGTACCCTCGGGACCGATGGGTACCCCACG
>JBHGAT010000446.1:0-1767 GCA_041946645.1 Candidatus Velamenicoccus archaeovorus
TCCGGCGGACCGGAGCGGCCACCGGCCGGCGGTGGCCACGGGCGGCACGCTGTTCGCCAACGCGCTCTCGTTCGCCGCGGCCCGGGCCGCCCTGGGCGAGGTCCTGCTCCCCGAGGCCTACGAGCGGACCCGCGCGCTCGGGACCCGGCTGGCCGACGGGATGGAGCGCGCCGTCCGCCGCGCCGGTCTGCCCTGGACGATCCACCGGTTCTTCCCCCGCGCCGGGTACACGTTCGCCCCGACCCTGCCGCGCGATGCGCGGGAGGCCGCGGCGAACGAGGACCGGCTGCTGGTCCACCTGCTCCGAGCCTGGCTGGCCAACCGCGGCGTGTGGGAGGCCATCCCCGGGGCCGGCCCGACCGTCTCGGTCCCGGCCACCACGGAGGACGTCGAGCGCTACGTGGTCGCGTTCGGCGAGCTGCTCGAGGCGCTCACCGCCTGAGACGCCGCCCGGCCGAGGAGCTCCTCGGCCTCGGCCATGAACCCCTTGGCCCCCAGGAGCTGCATCGTGTCCCGAGCCTTGCGCAGCACCTCCGCCGCTTCCCCCGTGCGTCGGAGCCCCAGCAGGCAGCGGCCCTGGCCGAGCAGGGACCGACCCCGCTCGAGCGGGAAGCCGTACCCGGTCCACGCGGCGACGCACCGCTCGTAGAGCTCGAGCGCCGCCTCCAGATCGCCACCGTGCTCCGCCAGCACGGCCTGGCACGTGAGGAGCGAGAGCTCCTGCCGGGTGGAGGCCGGCGTCCCGGCCGCCTCCACGATCGCCCGGGCCCGCTCGTCCCGGCCCAGCCGGAGCAGCAGGCGGACGGCGACCGGAAGGAACGTCCGACGGTACTCGGGCTGGTCGGCCGTGACCTCGAGGAACTCGTCGACCAGCGCCGCGGCCGCCTCCGGGTCGCCCCGCCGGAACCGCAGCTCGGCCACCACGAGCAGCGAGGGCGCCAGGTACTCGGCGTAGCGGATGTCCCGGGCCCGGGACAGGAGCTCGTCGGCGGTCTGCGCCACCGGTTCGAGCTCGTCCCGGCGCAGGTACACCCACGACCGGAACACCAGCGCCACGGTGCCGACCCTGGTGGCGGCGTGCGCGCGCTCCCAGGCCAGCATGTCCCCGGCGATCCCCAGCACGCGGTCCCAGTCGCCCAGGTCGAACAGCGCCTCGAGCGCCCCGCCCTCGGCCCAGATGGCCATCGTGGTGAAGCCGCGGGCGCGGCAGAACTCGCCCATCTCGGCCCACACCGGGGAGGCGGCCGACGGGCCCTCCCACGCCTGCAACGCGTACGCCAGGTTGTTGTAGGCGACCGCGGTCTCCTCCCCCAGGCCGAGCTCGAGCCCCCTCCGGAGCGCCTCCCGGAGGTCCTCGAGCCCCCCGCGGTCCCCCACGGCGCTCCGCGCGGCGCCCCGGTACTGCGATGCCAGGACCTCCTCGTCCTCCAGGCCGAGCTCGTCCGCCAGGGCGATGGCGCGCTCGGCCCAGGGGATGGGCTCGCCGCTCTGGCCCGCCACGTACAGGTGCGCGGCCATCCGGGTGTACGCGCGTGCGAGCTCGGGCCCGGGACCCTCGCGCTCGAGCAGGTCGATCGCCTCGCGGAGGAGCCCGAGGGCGTCCTCGCCGTGCCGGGTGGGCAGGCGCGAGAGCCGGGCCAGGGTCTCCCCCCGGGCCGTGTCGTCCCCCTGGTACTCACGCAGGGTCACGGCGAAGTCCTCCTCGGCCTGGTCGAACCGCCCGAGCGCGGTCGCCGCCTCGGCCGCCTCGACCAGGGCCCGGGTCCG
>JBHGAT010000447.1:0-1754 GCA_041946645.1 Candidatus Velamenicoccus archaeovorus
CCCCGAGCTGCCGATACAGGGGTGGAGCCGCGACGTGTTCCCGGGGGGATGATCTTGGCATCGGGTGCCGCAACCGGGCGGAGAGCGCTGTGGATGGCGCTGTCCGTCCTCCTCGCCGGAGCCGTCGCGCTCACCGTGCCGCTGTCGCGGGCCGCGGCCGACCGGGCCACGGACCGCGCCGCGACCGACGCGACCGTGATCGCCCAGACCTCCCTCGCGCCGCTGCTGATCCAGAGCGACCTCGAGGCGCCGGTCACCGGCGACCGCTACAACGAGCTCGCCTCCGGGATCCGCGAGCGCATCACGGTCCCCGGGCCGACCCAGCACGTGATCCTGTGGTCCCCCTCCGGGCAGATCCTGTACGACGACGACCAGGTCCGTGTGGGCGGCACCGACAACGCGCTGGCCGCCGCGCTCGCGGACGTGGCCGCCGGCGGCGCCGCGAGCCGGGTGCAGGCCGGGATGCTCGAGACGTTCGTGCCGCTGTGGCTCGACGCCGACGGTCCCGTCGCGGTGGCCGAGCTCGATCGCCCGGTCGAGCCCGTCACGACCGCAGCCATGAAGCCGTGGACGCTCGCCCGGATGGGGCTCCTCGGGCTGCTGGGGATCACCCTGCTCACGGCGCTCGCGGCGTTCCGACGCCGCCCCGCCGGGCTCGAGGCGGAGACGCCGGCCGAGCCCGAGCAGGCGCCGCCGGTGCACACCCGGCGGGAAGCGCGACGCGCGCCGGAGCGGGCCGTGGTGTCGAACGCATCGCCCTCACCGGCGCCGGGGAACGACGCCGCGACGGGCCTCGCCCCGGAGGGGCCCCATCCCGTCTCGCGGCCGGCTCGAGCGGAACCGAACGAGACCTCGCTCCCCCTGTACATGCAGCCGGGCTTCCGCCAGATCCAGGAGGCCCGGGACGCGGCCGAGCAGCGGGCCCGGGCCGCGGAGCAGGCCCTCCACGAGCTCCAGGAGCGCTTCCGCCTGGTGGCCGCCACGGAGGCCGAGCTCCAGCACGCCCGGGTCCGGATCCGCGAGCTCGAGACCGAGCTGGCCGCGCTCCGGCGCGACCGCGAGCAGGTCGTGCTCGAGGCCTCCCCGGACGCCCCCCGCGTGATCATCCGACCCGACGATCACCACGAGACCGCGGTCCCGATGCCCGAGCGGAGGGGCTGACCCATGAGCGACCCCGTGCAGATCGAGGGCGCCGAGGACGGCAACGGCCTGGCCCGCGGGGTGGCCGAGCTCGGTCGGGCCGTCGCGGGCGCGATGGCCGAGCTCCAGCGGATCACCGAGCACCTGGCCGAGGTCCAGACCGAGGGCCGGGCCACCGCGGAGCGGGCTCGGAGCGCCGAGGTCCAGGCCACCGAGGCCATCATCCGGACCACCGAGCTCATGGAGCAGCTCGAGCAGGCCCACCGCGAGCTGACCGAGGCCGGCGAGCGGGCTTCGGCCGCGGAGCGCCGGGCCGCCGACGCCGAGCACTTCCTGTCCGAGGCCGAGCAGCGGGTCCGTGCGGCCGAGGAACGGGCCCGGGCGGCCGAGCAGGGCCAGCAGGCCGCGGCGGAGCGGGTCCGTGCGGCCGAGGAGCGCGTGGGCGCGGCCGAGGAGCGGATGCGCATCGCGGAGGAGCGGAGCCGCGACGCCGAGCGCCGGGCGGCCGAGATCGAGCAGCGCGAGCACGACCTGCAGCAGCGGGCCGGCGTGGCCGAGCAGCGGCTGGCCATCGCCGAGCAGGTCCGCGCCGACGCCGAGGCCCGCGCCGCCGA
>JBHGAT010000448.1:0-1744 GCA_041946645.1 Candidatus Velamenicoccus archaeovorus
ACGCACGGCGGGCGCGAAGAGTTCTACGTGCTCTCCCTGTGGGACTCCCTCGAGTCGGTCGAGGCGTTCGCCGGCGACGACGTGACCGTGGCCAGGTTCTATCCCGAGGACGACGACTACCTCGTCGATCGCGAATGGACCTGCGCCCACTACGAGGTCCCGATCGGGCCGTAGCGCCCGCCCGAACACGGATCGCGTCCGACCGGACGCGAGGTCTCGCACGAGCGCGGTCCGAGGGGACGAGCCGGCCCTTCCTTCCAGGGCCGGTCGTCCGTGGGCGAGCCGATGCCGCTCGCGGAAACTCCCTGTGCAGGGCACACTGGTGCAACGGAGGTTCCGAGGCGCGGAGGCTCGGGACGGGGGCACGCGACGAGGGGGCGGTCCGAGACGGGCGCTCCCGGGAAGGAGGACCCGTGAGGGTGCGTTGGAGGCCTCTCGCGTTGGCCGGAGCGATGCTCGTGGTGGGGGCGCTGCTCGCGGCCTGTGGCAACGACAACGGCGGCGGCGGCGCCGGGAGCTCGGCATCGGCATCGGTGGAGGTGCCGCAGATCGACGCGGCCGACTTCACGGCCGACTTCTCCCTCATGACCCAGCTCAAGGACCTGGCCGCCCAGGGCGAGGGCATGATCGGCGTGCTGCTGCCGGACACGACGACCTCGACCCGGTACGTGCAGTACGACGCGCCGTACCTGACGCAGGCGTTCCAGGCGGCGGGGCTGAGCGCCGACCAGTTCAAGATCGACAACGCACAGGGCAGCGCGCAGACGATGCAGACGCAGGCCGAGGCGGACATCAACGCCGGTGCCTCGGTGCTGCTCGTCGACCCGCTCGACCCGGGGAGCGGCGCGGCGATCGAGTCCAAGGCCGAGGCGGCCGGCGTCAAGGTGATCGACTACGACCGCCTGGTCACCGGTGGGCCCGAGGACCGGTACTACGTCAGCTTCGACAACGTGAAGGTCGGGCAGATGATCGGTGAGGGCCTGGTCCAGTGCATCTCGGACTGGAGCGTGAAGGACCCGAACATCCTGATCATGGACGGCGACCCGACCGACAACAACGCGAAGCTGTTCGCTCAGGGCTACAACGGGGTCCTCAAGCCGCACTTCGATGACGGCTCCTACACGAAGGTCGGCGAGCCGCCCGGCACGTGGGACCCGTCGACGGCGGCGACCACGTTCGAGCAGCAGTTCACCGCGCACCCCAACATCAACGCGGTGATCACGCCGAACGACGACAACGCCAACGCCGTGATCGCGGTGCTGCAGAAGAACGACATCCCGCCGAACACGTTCCCGACCACCGGCCAGGACGCCTCCCTGCCGGGGCTGCAGAACATCCTCAAGGGGTATCAGTGCGGCACCGTCTACAAGCCGATCTACCTGGAGGCCCAGGCGGCAGCCGCGCTGGCGATCTACCTGCGGGCCGGCGTCACGCCGCCCTCCACGCTGGTGAACTCGACCACGCACGACGACGAGCTGAACAAGGACATCGCCTCCGTGTACACGACCCCGATCTGGGTCACGTCGGAGAACATGGCCGAGACGGTCGTTGCCGATGGCGCGGTGAAGGTCTCCGAGCTGTGCGCGGGCGCGGTGGCGAGCGCCTGCAAGGACGCGGGGATAAGCTAGGGAAGGACCGGGGTGGTCGGGCCGCGCAGCGGCCCGACCACCGATCCTGCGCCAGGCCGAGCACCGGGAGGACACGACGGACAGCGCGCTCACCGAGGCGGGGGATCGGCCCCCCA
>JBHGAT010000449.1:0-1734 GCA_041946645.1 Candidatus Velamenicoccus archaeovorus
TTCGACCAGCTCGAGGAGCCCGTGCGCTACGACCTCGGCGAGGTGCTCGGCAGCTGAGGCGTTGCCGCTACCAGTAGCGGGCGGTGGCCATCGCGGTGACCGCCAGGATCAGCAGGACCAGATCGGTCTTGCCGTGCCGCTCGAGCGCGGCGCCGATGCGCTCCATCGCAGCGCTCTGCTCGGGGGTGGGTGGGCCGCCTGCGGAGGCGATCTGATCGCCCAGCGAGACGAGGCGCTCCACGTTCTGCCCGACGCCGAAGTAGCCGATGAAGAACGTGATCGTGGCCAGGGTCGCGCCGATCGTGATGCCGATCCCGAAGCTGGAGCCGAGCCAGTCGCCCAGCCCGCCCACGTCGTTCATGTCCCGGAACCACATGATCCAGCCGGCGATCACGGTGATCGCGCCGAGCCACGTGATGACCGTGGCCGCCTTGCGCTTCTTCACGGCGACGCTCATCAGCGGACCGGCGCTCGGGCCGACCTCGGCCGCCGAGGGCCCGATGAACCCCACGAAGAGGAACGCCGAGCCTACCCACAGCGCTCCGGACACGATGTGCAGGAACCGGAACACGATCATCACAGGACTCGTTGCGAGCACGTTCGCGATCCTCCCTTCCACAGGCGGGCAGAGCGACGGCGGGAGGATACCCGCCCCGGTCGCCCTCTGCAGCCATCTGGCCGATCGGGTCCGGGTGGTCGAACCCGTCCCGGTGTCGATCCCGGCCTCGCGTGTTCGTCGTACTAGCGTCCGAGTGGAACGGCCCGGCGCAGCGGGCTCGGAAGGGAGGGGGTCGACATGGACGGGAACGCCGAGACGGTTCGGGCCATCGAGGAGGCCTGGGACGGTGGACGGCTCGACGAGCTGGACAGGTACTTCGCGGCGGGGTTCGACAACTCGGCCTCGGCCACGCCGGGGGTGCCGCCGGGCCTGGAGGGCGCCAAGATGGTGCACCAGGGGGTCATGCAGTCGTTCCCCGACCGCACGGTCGAGATCCTCGACGTGGTCGAGGGGGGCGACCGCGTGTTCGTCCGCAGCCGGGTCACCGGGACCAACCAGGGCGGGTTCCCGGCGTTCAACGTGCCCCCAAACGGCAACCCGTTCCAGATCGAGGCATGGAGCGTCTACCGGTTCGACCGCGACGGCAAGGTCGTCCAGCACTGGGGCATGAACGATGCCCTGGTGCTCCTGATGCAACTCGGCGCGATCCCGGCGCCCGGGAGCTGAGCGGGACCGGCCCCGGCCGGGGGCCGAGCTCCTGTCACATCCCCGCGCTCCCACCCGTCAGGGTGTCGGAACGTCCGAACGCGACGGGAAGGAGACGGGGATGTCGCTGCAGGTGACCAGCATCATGCTCGGGGTCGAGGACCTGGACCGGTCCAAGCGGTTCTACGCCGAGGGGCTCGGCTGCGCGATCGACCAGGACCATCCCGGGTTCGTCCTGTTCAAGCTGGGCGACGGGTCGTCCTCGCTGGCGCTCTACGGGCGCGAGGCCGCGGCCCAGGACGCCGGCGTCCCGGCCGAGGGGTCGGGCTTCACGGGCGTGTCGTTCCACTACATCGTGGGCTCCCGCGAGGTCGTGGACGCGGTGATCGGCCGGGCCGCCGCCGCCGGGGGCCGGGTCGTGAAGGCAGCCGCCGATGCCGAGTGGGGCGGCTACTTCGGGTACTTCAGCGACCCCGACGGCTACCTGTGGAAGGTCGCATCGCCCTCGTGAGCCCGGAGCGCCCGACGGC
>JBHGAT010000045.1:0-10450 GCA_041946645.1 Candidatus Velamenicoccus archaeovorus
CGACGAAGACCACGTACCCGCCCCCGCCGGCGAGGGCGAACGACCGCGCGAGCGGCGCGGGCGCTCGGCGCTCCTCCGGCGCCGAGGACCGAGCACCGGTCGGCGTCGGCGAACGCGCGGCGAACAGCGTCATGACCCCGAGCCCGAGGAACACGGCACCCACCGGGGCCACCACCTTCGCGAGCACGCCGGAGACCGCCAGGACGCCGGGGAACCCGAGGGCGCTCCGGCCATCGCCCACCCCTGCCGGGCGAACGCGACGGCGAAGATGGCGATCCACCCCGTGGCGGCCAGCACGTGCATCCGACGCTCCCTCTCGCGACCCATCCACCGGAGCGTACCCCGGTCGGATCCCCACACCATCGGCGGCGCGCGACCTTGGTCCTACGTCCATCGCACCACGTCCGGCCGGATGGACGGTGCACGACCGACGAACGTGCGATGGCGCCGGGGTCTCCGGCAGACGACAATCGCCTCGGGTCGGCGTCCCCCGGCTCCGGCCGGGGCGGCGCCGCGGGGGACCCCCCGACCGAGACACCGGTGAAGGAGGAGCGATGTTCGGGCGCAAGCAGGCACGTGAGGAGGATCACCAGGGATCGCGCGAGGCGGCGGTCTCCTTCCTCGAGCGGGCGGCTCGGCCGGCCGAGAGCCTGGACGTGAGCCGCACCGTGCTCGCTCGAGCCGCCGAGGCCCGCCAGGCGAAGAAGCGGTCCATGCAGGCCGTGCCGGCGTAGCGACGGGCGCGCCGGTCGGAGTTAACGACGGCGTAACCGCTCCCCGCGCCCGGCGCGGTAGCCTGCGCGGGATGGCGCTCAGCGCGGAGGCCGAGTACGTCCTTCGGACGATCGAGGAGCGGGGGATCCGCTTCGTCCGACTCTGGTTCACCGACGTCCTGGGCTTCCTGAAGGCCTTCACCATCACGTCGCAGGAGCTCGAGGGCGCCTTCGCCGAGGGCATGGGGTTCGACGGCTCCTCGATCGACGGGTTCTCCCGGATCCAAGAGTCGGACATGGTGGCCGTGCCCGACGCCTCGACGTTCCAGCTGATCCCGTGGCGGACCGAGGCGCAGGTGGCCCGGATGTTCTGCGACGTGCTCGACCCGGACGGCACGCCGTTCGAGGGCGACCCCCGGTACGTGCTGAAGCGCCAGCTCCAGCGGGCCGCCGACATGGGGTACACGTTCTACGTCGGCCCCGAGCTCGAGTACTTCTACTTCCGCAGCGAGCGGGACCCGGCGTTCCTGGACGAGGCCGGGTACTTCGACGAGACGCCGCTCGACGTGGCCACCGACTGGCGCAAACGGACCGTCCAGTACCTCGAGTCGATGGGCATCCCCGTGGAGTACGTCCACCACGAGGTCGCCCCCAGCCAGCACGAGATCGACCTGCGCTACACGGACGCCCTCA
Organism: Candidatus Velamenicoccus archaeovorus; assembly: GCA_041946645.1. GTDB lineage: Bacteria > Actinomycetota > UBA4738 > UBA4738 > HRBIN12 > DASQQQ01. The sequence goes on from JBHGAT010000045.1 coordinate 1,407, forward strand.
CGATGGCCGACAACGTGATGACGTACCGGCTCACGGTGAAGGAGGTGGCGCAGGAGTTCGGGATCTACGCCACGTTCATGCCGAAGCCGGTGCAGGGCGTGAACGGCAGCGGCATGCACACGCACCAGTCGCTGTTCGCCGGCGACCGCAACGCGTTCTTCGACCCCGCCGACGAGTACCACCTGTCGGGTTTGGCCAAGCGGTACATCGCCGGGATCCTGGCGCACGCGCCCGAGATCACGCTGGTCACCAACCAGTGGGTCAACTCGTACAAGCGGCTCGTCCCGGGGTTCGAGGCGCCGGTCTACGTGTGCTGGGCCCGGCGCAACCGCAGCGCGCTGGTCCGGGTGCCGATGTACAAGCCGGGCAAGGAGGGGGCCACCCGGATCGAGTACCGCTCGCCCGACCCGGCCTGCAACCCGTACCTGGCCTTCGCGGCCATGCTCGGGGCCGGGCTCGAGGGGATCGAGAACGACTACGAGCTCCCCCCGGAGGCCTCCAACAACATCTACGCGATGTCCGAGCAGGAGCGGCGGGCCGCGGGGATCCGGGGGCTGCCCGAGGACCTGTACGAGGCCATCCGCCTGGCGGGCGAGTCCAAGGTGCTCCGGGAGGCCCTCGGCGAGCACGTCCACGAGTTCCTGATCCGCAACAAGCGTGAGGAGTGGGACGCCTACAAGTCCTACGTGACCCCGTACGAGCTCGAGCGCTACCTGCCCCTGCTCTGAGCCTCGCGCGTCCGGGCAAGCTCGTGCCCGGCATACGTCGAACGACCTAGGACGGATACCCCCCGGTGAGGGTTGACTTGCCTACGGCGCACGGCGGATGCTTCATCGATTCGCCGCCGGTCGCGTGCGTCGACCGCGGGTCCTGACGCCGCGAGGCGTCCCAGACGACAGGGAGGAACGATGTCGACTCGCCGCACGAGGGCGGGATGGGCCCTCGCCTTACCCGGTACGCTCGCGCTCGCCCTGGGGCTCCTCGTCGCCCCTCCTGTGGTGGCCGCCCCCAACAAGCCCTACTCGGCATCCGTCGCACCCGCCTGCGTGAGCCCCGGGACGCTCACGTTCACCGTCGCGATCACCAACGAGAGCCGGAGTCAGAGCCTCGGATCGGCGGACGTGCTGCCCCCCGCCGACAGCTGGGTCCTGGTCTCCGTCGTGAGCTCCACCCTGCCCGACGTGACCCTGGGAACGGACCCCGTGACCGGCCGGAACGCCGTCCTGTTCCGGAACCTCAACCTCGCGTTCCACGGCTCCGTCCAGGCCCAGGTCAGCGTCTCGGTACCGGCTTCGGCCACCACGGGCTCCTGGACGGTGATCGCGAAGCAGGCGAACGACTTCAGCGGTCCTCCCGGGAACGACCTCGGCCCCAACCTGACGCCGGAGCGCCTGACGTCCTTCGTGGGCGAGTGCCGGCTCGTCTTCACCACCCAGCCCGCGGACGCGAAGGCCGGAGACAAGATCACCGGCGACGCCGCCACGCCGGACAGCACGAACCACGTGACCGTCACCGCCGAGGATCCCGTCGGCAACACCGTGACCTCGTTCGGCGGCACCATCGGTCTCAGCATCGATCCGGACCACGACCCGGGCGGCCCGGGCGTGACCCTGCAAGGGACCACCGATGTCCAGGCGGTGAACGGGGTCGCGGCGTTCACGAACATCTCCATCGGGACCACCGGCGAGGGCTATCAGCTCCTGGCCACCGCTCCAGGGTTCACCGATGCCTCGTCGGCCCCGTTCAGCATCGGGGATGCCGCATGTCCGCCGAACGCGGACTGCACCTTCACCGAGACCACCGAGGGGACGATCGGGTCGACCACGGGCAACGTGATCAACGGGATCTCCTCCAACGGCGGCCCGAACGGGGGTGTGATCATCTCGTCCTCCAGCAACGTCGCGGGTGACCAGATCGATTGCGACGGCTACACGGAGCACACCAACGTCACGACCACGTTCACCGTGACCACCGGCCAGATGAAGACCGTGACCGTGACGATCGACAAGAAGCTGGTGCAGGCCGACCCGGACAACGGGGCCGCCCACTACCTCGTCTGCTACCAGAACGACACCGGGTTCTACGACGTCAACGGCGACTGGGTCCCCGCGGGTGAGAGCGGGGTCCTCCCCGACTGCCTCGGCGATCTTTCGAACCTGCCCTGCCGCTTCTCGGCGAACAAGACCAAGTCGGGCGTGATGGTCATCGTCTACAAGGTCCCCGCGGGGGATCCGAAGGGCCGCGTTTGATCCACGGCGTGGCCGACAGCTGAAGAGAGAGGAGGTCCCTCGCGATGCGGAAGCGCGTGCTCGGCTCGCTCGTCACCCTCGCGACCGCTGCGGCGTTCTCGGTGGCGATGCCCCTGCACGCGGCCGCCGACCCCGGGCTCTCGACGCAGCAGCTCTCCGAGACGCTCACGCCGGCCGACCTGGCCCAACAGCTGGCCGGGACCGGGGTCACGGTCTCGAACGTCTCCTTCACGGGCGCCGACGTCGCGGCCGGCAGGTTCATGGGAGGTGGCACGGGGGCGGACGCGATCGTGGGGTTCGACCAGGGCGTCGTCCTGAGCACCGGGCAGATCGCGAGCGTCGTGGGCCCCAACCAGTCCGACAGCACCGGGACCGACGACGGGATGGCGGGCGACGCAGACCTCAGCGCCCTGGTCGGCGACCAGCCGACCTTCGACGCCGCCGTCCTGGCGTTCGACTTCGTGCCCAACGCCGACACCGTCACGTTCCGGTACGTCTTCGCCTCTGACGAGTACAACGAGTTCGTGAACAGCGAGTTCAACGACGTCTTCGGGTTCTTCGTGAACGGCACGAACTGCGCCATGGTGGATGGGGCCCCCGTCTCCATCAACACGATCAACGGCGGGAACCCCCTGGGAACGGATGCGACCCATCCGGAGCTCTTCCGGAACAACGACCTCGATGACGGAGGCGGGACGATCGACACGGAGATGGACGGCCTGACCACGGTGCTGACCTGCCAGGCCTCCGTCACGCCCAACGAGACGAACACGATGAAGCTCGCGATCGCCGACACCGGGGATGCCGGCTACGACTCGAACGTGTTCATCGAGGCCGGAAGCCTGACCACCGTCACCACCCACACGCTGTCGGTCGAGGTGACCGGCACCGGACAGGGCAGCGTGACGAGCGACCCGGCGGGGATCAGCTGCCCCGGTATCGAGGGCCCGTGCTCGGCGGACTTCGAGGAAGGGACCTCGGTGGCCCTGACGGCGTCCGCCGCGGAAGGGTCCGCGTTCGTGGGATGGGGCGGTGACTGCGAGGGCCAGACCGGCGACATCTGCACCGTGACGATGGACCAGGATCGCTCGGTCACGGCCCGGTTCGACGAGCTGGGCAACCCGCCCGGAGCCCCCACCGACGTCACCGCCGTGGCCGGCAACGCCTCGGCCGTGGTGCGGTGGACGGCCCCCGCCGACACGGGCGACAGCCCCATCGACCTGTACCGGGCCACCTGCACCGCCACGGGCGATGTCGAGGAACCGCGGTCCGCGGACACGACCGACGGGACGGCGACCTCGGTCTCCGTCCCGGGCCTCACCAACGGGACGGAGTACACATGCACGGTGCAGGCGCACAACGACGCCGGGTTCGGACCTGCGTCGGCCCCGTCGAACGCCGTGACCCCGTCGGACTCGAGCGGTGCCGCCGTGATCGATCCGGCGATCGGCGGGACCGTCGACTTCCAGCCCACGGGCGCCAACTTCCTGGGCACGTCGGCGCAGATCGTCCTGCCGCCGCAGAGCGGCTCGAGCTCGGGCGGCGTCGTCGTGAGCGGCTTCCTGTTCGGACGGCCCGGTGAGCAGGACGCCACGTGCGGCGGCAAGATCTGCATCGGCCAGGGCCTGGACTGGACGATCGGTGTGCCGACGGCCTTCGACACGATCCTCGTGAGCTTCTTCGAGTCGCCAGCCCTCGTCGGACCGAGGGACATCACCGGAGCCAAGGTCTACAAGGACGGGGTGAAGCTCAAGGAGTGCAAGGGGGGAGCCCACAGCGTGCCGCCCCCGGGGATCGGGGCGTGCGTCCGGTCCCGGGAGATCCTGACCGACGGCACGTGGAAGATCACGGTCCTCGCCAACGGCGACGACCCCAAAGGGAGGCTCTGACCTGGCCTGGAGAGGGAGCCCGGCCTAGACTCCACCCGTGCAGATCTGCCCCAACTGCGGTGAGGAGAACCCGGACCGGTTCCGCCTGTGCGGGATCTGTGGGACCCAGCTCGCTCCCGCCGCCCCCGCGCAAGAGGTCCGCAAGACGGTCTCGATCGTGTTCAGCGACCTCAAGGGGTCCACCAACCTCGGCGAGCAGCTCGACACGGAGTCGCTCCGCGAGGTCCTGAACGTGTACTTCACCGAGATGAAGGCCGTGCTCGAGCGCCACGGCGGCACGGTCGAGAAGTTCATCGGCGACGCCATCATGGCGGTGTTCGGTCTCCCCAGGCTCCACGAGGACGACGCCCTCCGCGCGGTCCGGGCCGCCTACGAGATGAAGGTCAAGCTGGCCGAGATCAACGAGCGGCTCGAGGCCGGGTGGGGGGTCCGCCTGGAGAACCGCACGGGGGTGAACACGGGCGAGGTCGTGGCCGGCGACGTCACCGCGGGCCAGCGCCTGGTCACCGGGGACGCGGTCAACACCGCGGCACGACTCGAGCAGAACGCGCCCGCCTGCGAGGTCCTGGTCGGCGAGCCAACGTTCCGCCTGGTGAAGGACGCCGTCGAGGTCGAGCCGGTGGAGCCGCTCGAGCTCAAGGGCAAGGCCGAACGCGTCCCGGCGTACCTGCTCAAGGGCATCCGGCAGGCCGAGGAGGGGATCTCGCGACGGCTCGACGCCCCCATGGTCGGGCGCCGGACGGAGCTCGCGGTCCTGATGGAAGCGCTCAACCGCGCCGTCGCCGAGCGGCGCGCCCAGCTCGTGACCGTGTTCGGGCCCGCGGGGGTGGGCAAGTCGCGACTGCTCCGAGAGTTCATCGCGAACGCCGGGGACGGCGTGAGGACGCTGCGCGGACACTGCCTCTCGTACGGTGAGGGCATCACCTTCTGGCCGCTGGCCGAGGTGGTTCGCGAGGCGGCCGGGATCGAGGACGACGACTCGCTGGAGGAAGCCAGGAACAAGCTCGTCGCGATGGCCGGCGAGGATGCCTGGGATGCCATCGAGCGCGTCGCCGCTGCGATCGGTCTGTCGAACGAGACCTTCCCGGTCCAGGAGACGTTCTGGGGAGCTCGGCGCCTGGCCGAACGCCTGGCCGATGACCAAGCGTCGATCGTCGTGATCGACGACATCCACTGGGCCGAGGACACGTTCCTCGAGCTGCTCCGGTACCTGGCCGACAACACCGCCGCCCCCCTGGTGCTCGTGTGCTCGTCCCGACCGGAGCTCCTGGAGAACCACGCGGAGTGGATCCAGGAGCGAGACCGGGTCAACACCGTGATCCTCGAGCCCCTGTCGGAGGAGGAGAGCGGCCACGTGATCGAGAACCTCCTGGGGACCACCGCGTTCGACGAGCGCGTCCGCGCGAGGATCATCGAGGCCGCCGAGGGCAACCCGCTGTTCGTCGAGCAGATGCTCTCGATGCTGATCGACGACGGCATCCTGTCACGCGACCACGGGGACTGGGTCCTCACCTCCGACATCGGGGCGATCACGATCCCACCCTCCATCTCGGCCCTGCTGTCCGCTCGGCTCGACCGGCTGGGGACCACCGAGCGGACCGTCATCGAGCGCGGGGCGGTGATCGGCACCACCTTCTTCCGCGGTGCCGTGGAGGACCTTTCCCCGCCCGAGGTCCGCGTGCACGTGGGAGAGAGCCTGGGGTCGCTCCTGCGCAAGGAGCTGATCCACGAGGGAGCGTCCGACTTCGCCGGCCAGGAGACGTACCGCTTCCTCCACGCGCTGATCCGCGATGCCGCCTACCACGGACTGCTGAAGCGCACGAGGGCGGAGCTCCACGAGCGGTTCGTCGACTGGCTCGAACGGATCGCCTCCGACCGCGTGATGGAGTTCGAGGAGATCCGTGGGTACCACCTGGAGCAGGCGTTCTTGATCCTGGCCGCCCTGGGCCCCATCGACGACCATCGCCGCGAGCTCGGCATCCGGGGCTCGCGGTACCTCTCGTCGGCCGGCGACCGAGCCCTGGCCAGAGGTGACATGCCGGCCGCCTCCAGCCTCTTGCGTCGGGCGGGAACGCTCCTGCCGCAGACCGATCCCGTCCGGCCGCGGCTCCTGCTGCGGGCTGGTGAGGCGCTCATCGAGACCGGCGAGTTCACGCAGGCGGACATCGTGCTCACCCAGGCCGTGTCGGAAGCGGAGGACCTCCAGGACGTGGCGCTGCAGACGACCGCCAACCTGGTCCGGATGCTCCTCGCCTACTCGACCGGCACCGAGCTGAGCGAGGCGGAGGTCGTCGCGGAGGTCGAGCGCACGCTCCCGATCCTCGAGTCGCTCGAGGACCACCAGGGGCTCGCACGGGCCTGGCGCCTGCTCCTGCTGGTCCACTGGAACGCCTGCCGCTGGGGGACCGCCGAGGGGCCGGCACAGCGCATCGTGGAGGAGGCCCGCCTGGCCGGCGACCGGGTCCTCGAGGTCCGGATGCTGTCCGCGCTCGCCACCTGCGCCCTGTACGGGCCCACCCCGGTCCCGCAGGCGATCGAGCGGTGCGAGGAGCTCCTCCGTGCGGCCGCCGGGGACCGCAAGGCGACGGCGCTCACGATGTGCAGCCTCTCCCACCTCGAGGCGATGCGGGGCAACTTCGAGCGGGCCCGCGAGCTGTACCGACAGAGCCGCGCCGCCCTGGAGGAGCTCGGCTGGAACCTGCTGGCCGCCCTGACCTCGATCGACTCCGGCGCGGTCGAGATGCTGGCCGACGACCCCGTCGCCGCGGAGGTCGAGCTGCGCCGTGACTACGACACCCTGCAGCGGATGGGCGAACGCAATTACATCTCGACGACCGCGGCCTTCCTCGCAGCGGCGCTCTTCGAGCAGGGGCGGTTCGAGGACGCCGAGGCATCGACCCGGGAGAGCGAGGAGATCGCCGCGCCCGACGACGTCTCGACCCAGTTCCTGTGGCGCTCGATCCGGGCCAAGATCCACGCGCACGCGGGTCGCCACGAGGAAGCGGAGGCGTTGTCGCGTGAGGCCGTGGCCCTCATCCGCGCGTCCGAAGAGCCGGACTCGCAGGCGACCGCCCTGTCCGACCTGGGGGAGGTGCTCCGGCTCGCCGGGAAGCCCGAGGAGGCCTCCGTCGCGCTGGAAGAGGCCCTCGCCCTCTACGGAGCCAAGGGCAACGTGGTGGCCTTCGAGCGCACCCGGCGACGCCTCGAACAGGTCGGGCTGGCTCGGGAGGGGTCGGTGCGCCTATAGTTCTGGGCTCCGAGGCCAGGAGGAGGTCCGCCGTGGAACCGAACCGGCCCGAGCAGCCCAACGACCGCACGCCCAGCCCCGCGTTCGAGGAGGCCCGGCGCCGCCGGGCCGACCTGCACCAGGCCCTGGTCGCGCTCGAGGAGTCCATCTCGAGCCCCGCCTCCGGCCGCCTCGAGCAGTGGACCGCCGACGTGACCAAGCACCTCAACGAGCTGGTCCAGACGCTCCGCGAGCATGTGGAGACGACCGAGCGGGTGGGCGGCCTGTACGACGACATCCGCATGCGGGCCCCGCGCCTGGCCCCGTCCATCTCGCGACTCCAGGAGGAGCACCCCGAGCTCGTCCAGGCCACGATGGAGCTCGTCCGCCGGTTCGAGTCCACGCCCGTCGGGGGGGACTGGGAGCTCCGCGACGCGCGAGACGACGTCCAGCGTGTCCTCGGCAAGCTGGTGCGCCACCGCCAGCAGGGAGCCGACCTGGTCTGGGAGGCGTACAACCTCGACATCGGCGGGCTCGAGTAGCGACCGCCGTCCTCTGGCGTTCGGCGCTCCGACGTTGGGCGGCTACGCTTCCTGGCATGGTGCGGATCGCGCTGGGTCAGGTGAACTGCACGGTCGGAGACCTGCAGGGCAACGTCGAGCGGATGGCGGCCTGGGCCGCTCGAGCGACCGAGGCGGGGGCCGACCTGGCGTGCTTCCCGGAGCTCGCGGTGACGGGGTATCCGCCCGAGGACCTGGTGCTGCGGCCGGAGTTCGTACGGGACAACCTCGAGGCGCTCGATGAGCTCGCCCGGCGGACGGCCGGGGGCTGCGCCGTGCTGACCGGGTTCGTCGACCGCTCCGAGCCGTCCGAGCGGCTGGAGATCTGCCGCGCCCGAGCCCGCGAGACCGGCGCCTGGATCGTCTACGTCAACATGGTCGGCGGGCAGGACGAGCTCGTGTTCGACGGGGGGAGCATGGTGGTCTCGCCCGACGGCGAGCTCGTCTGGCACGCGGCGGTGTTCGAGGAGGACCTGCTGGTGGTCGACCTCGACGTGCCCAGTGCCGCCCGGGGGTTCCCCGGCCCCGACGTGCCGGCCATCGGCAAGCCCCCGCTCCCCGACCCGAACCGGCCGGCGTGGCCGGAAGGTCCGGAGGAGGTGTACCGGGCCCTCGTGCTCGGACTCGGCGACTACGTCCGCAAGAACGGCTTCCGCGAGGTCGTGCTGGGACTGTCGGGCGGGATCGACTCGGCGCTCACGGCGGTGCTGGCCGCCGACGCGCTCGGCTCGGGAGCGGTCCGGGCGCTCGCGATGCCGTCGCCCTACTCCTCGACGGAGAGCGTGGACGACGCTCGCGACGTGGCCGGGCGGTTGGGGATCCGCCTGGACGAGATCGGGATCGACGGCGTGTTCGCCGCTTACCGCTCCGCGCTCGAGGACGTGTTCCGTGGGACGCGGCCGGACGTGGCCGAGGAGAACGTGCAGGCCAGGATCCGCGGCAACCTGGTGATGGCGATCTCCAACAAGTTCGGCTCGCTCGCGCTGGCCACCGGCAACAAGAGCGAGTACGCGGTCGGGTACTCGACGCTGTACGGCGACATGGCCGGGGGGTTCGCGCCGATCAAGGACGTGCCGAAGACGCTGGTGTACGAGCTCGCGGCGTGGCGGAACGCTCAGCC
>JBHGAT010000450.1:0-1716 GCA_041946645.1 Candidatus Velamenicoccus archaeovorus
AACCTGCTGCTCCGTTTCTACGAGATCGACCGGGGCACGATCTCGATCGACGGCGTCGATGCCCGGCGGATGAGCCGGAGCGGGCTGCGTCGCCTGTTCGGCATGGTGCTGCAGGACCCGTGGCTGTTCCACGGCACGATCCGCGAGAACATCGCCTACGGGCGGGAGGGCGCCACCGACGAGCAGATCGAGGCCGCCGCGCGCGCGGCCCGGGTCGACCACTTCGTCCACACGCTGCCCGAGGGCTACGACACGGTGGTCGACGACGAGGCGTCGAACGTCTCCCAGGGAGAGAAGCAGCTGCTGACGATCGCGCGGGCCTTCCTGGCCGACCCGCAGATCCTCATCCTGGACGAGGCCACCAGCTCGGTCGACACGCGCACCGAGGTGCTGATCCAGCAGGCCATGGCCCAGCTGATGGAGGGTCGCACGAGCTTCGTGATCGCCCACCGTCTGTCCACGATCCGGGGCGCCCGCACGATCCTGGTGATGGACCACGGGGGCATCGTCGAGCAGGGCAGCCACGAGGAGCTCCTGGCCAAGCGGGGCTTCTACCACGACCTCTACGAGAGCCAGTTCTCCGGGGCGCTGGAGGAGGCCTCCTCCTAGGCGGGGGCCCCGGTCACCGGCATGCGCCCCAGAGCCCTCGGCCCTCGGCACGTGCCGCGCGCTGCGCCGCGACGAACCGGTCGACGTACCGCACGTCGGGCGGATAGGTGGCGACCACGGCGAAGCCGCGCCGGACGAGCACCTCGTTGAACAGCCGCCCACCGAGCCAGACGTAGGCCAGGGTCCGCCCGTACCGGTCGAGCCGCTCGACATCGAACCCCAGCCGCACCCGCCGACCCTGGAGCCGCGAGGTGGTGAACCTCGAGGCCTCGGGCCCGAAGCACTCGACCGGAAGGCCGGGCGCGACGGTCTCGGGCGTGTCCACGCCGATCAGCCGGACGTCGACGTCGTGCCCCCGGTACCACACGTGGACCGTGTCCCCGTCGACCACCCGGATGACCAGCGCGTTCGTGCGCGGGCCGCCGGAAGCGGCGGGCGGGGCGGCGGGCCCGGCTGGCTGGGAGAGGCCGCGCGATCCGGCTGGCGACGGCGGGCTCCCGGACCCGCTCGAGGGCGGGGTGGCGCACGAGCCCGCCGTGGCGAGCACCAGCGCGGCGAGCGCGATCAGCGGACCCCACCGGGGGAGCCGAGGTTCCACGGACCGACGGTACGGCGCGGCGGTGACACGGCCCCGCCGCCACCGGTGCTACGGTGGGCCTCCCGTCGAGGGACGAGCGGCGCGCGACGATCGGGGCACGGACGACGCGATCAGGAGGATGGTCGATGAGCCCGGTCAGCGTTCGGTACATCGTGGACGACGTGGACGAGGCGGTCGGGTTCTACGAACGGCTGCTCGGGTTCGAGACGGTGATGCACCCCGCGCCCACCTTCGCCATCCTCTCGCGGGGCGACCTGCGCCTGCTCCTCAGCGCTCCGAGCGGACGGGGGGGCGGCGGCCAGGCGATGCCCGACGGCACGGTCCCCGAGCCCGGCGGATGGAACCGGATCTCGCTCGAGGTCGAGGACCTCGAGGCCGAGGTCGAGCGCCTCCGGGGCCTCGGCGCACGGTTCCGCAACGAGCTCGTCCACGGCGTGGGCGGAGACCAGATCCTGGTGCTCGACCCCTCGGGCAACCTGGTCGAGCTGTTCCAGTACACGTCCTGACGG
>JBHGAT010000451.1:0-1711 GCA_041946645.1 Candidatus Velamenicoccus archaeovorus
CGGCGGGAGCTCCGTGCCGACCTCGAGATCCTCGAAGCGCAACGGCTCAGCCCCCAGCTCCACGCTCGATCAGGGAGAACCGACCGATCACCACGACCGCCCCCGCGGCGTCCCGCACCTCGGTCTCGATCTCGAGGAAACCCAGACCGCCCTTGCGGCGGATCGAGGCGATCCGTGGACGCGCCGTCACGGTCTCGCCGACCTGGAGAGGCCGGTGCCACTCGTACGCCTGCTCACCGTGGACCACGCGCGCGTAGTCGAGCCCGAGCTCGGGATCGCCGATCAGGGGGCCGAAGCAGGCGTGCTCGATCGCCGTGACGAACGTCGGCGGGACGGCCCCGCCGGAGCGATCCCCCACGGCGCTCCGGAACCTGGCGACCCGCTCGGCGTCGACCGCGAACGAGATCTCGGGGTAGACCTTGCCCTCGAGCGCGCGGTTCATCGGCATCGCGTCAGGGCTCCGCAGGTCCGCCCGAGGTCTCCACGGTGACGTCGGCCCTCCGCGGTACACCGCCGTCCCCCGCTCGGTGGTCTCCCGCTTGGCCGATTCCGTCGGTCGGGCGGTCGCTGCCAGACTTGGCCGGGATGCGGTACGGAGAGGTCCATCCGGCACGAGCCCCCGCACGTCGGCCGGAAGGCTCGGTCACGTTGCCGTCCAACGGTTGCACGCGGGCACGCTACCCACGCCGCGAGGCCGGCGACAAGTTGCCCGGCTTCCGTGATTCCGTGCATCCTGCACCCTACGATGAGGCAGCCGATGTCCGGTAACCACCACGAACGCATCAAGGTTCTGATCGTCGACGACCAGCGGACCTTCGGCGAGGCCCTCCAGGTGGCCCTCGGCCGGGAGAAGGACCTGGCGGTGGTCGACGTGATCACCAACGGCGACTCGGTCGTCGACGCGGTCCTGCGCCACGCGCCAGACGTGGTGCTGATGGACATGTCGGCGCCGGACACCAACGGGATCGAGGCCACCAGGAGGATCAGGGACGCCGATCCCGACGCGCGGGTGCTCATCCTGTCCGGCCACGAGGACGAGCTCCTCCTGGCGCGTGCGGTCCAGGCCGGGGCCACCGGCCTCCTCCGCCGGAGCGAGGGCGTGGTGCTGCTCGCGTCGTCCGTGCGTCGGGTCCACCGGGGCGAGCCGCTGCACGACCAGGCGGAGATCGAGGGGGCCCTGCGGCGCCTGCGTCACCGGCGCGACCGCGAGGCCACCACCGAGCAGCGGCTGGCCCGGCTGACGCCCCGCGAGGTCGAGATCCTCCAGCGGATGGCCGCCGGGGGGACGTCGGAGCAGATGTCGAAGGACCTCGGCATGAGCCCGCACACGCTTCGGACCCACACCCAGAACATCATCACCAAGCTGGGGGTGCACTCCAAGCTCGAAGCGCTGATCCTGGCCATCCGGCACGGCAAGGTGACCACGCTCGATCTGCGCAACGCTCAGGAGGACTGATACCGCCGACCGCGGCGGGCGCCGGGCCTACCGGGTCTCGCGGTGCAGGGTGTACCTCCGCTCCCAGCGGCAGTACTTGCGCAGCTCCAGCCGTTCCCGGTCGTTGATCCGGTTCTTCACCGTCTGGTAGTTGCGGCGCCGGCACTCCGTGCACTCGAGCGTGATCTTGGGGCGGTTGCCTTCCTTCTTCGCCATGGGTCCCCTCGTGCCCCTACTTGACGATGTCGGTGACCCGCCCGGCGCCCACGGTGCGGC
>JBHGAT010000452.1:0-1690 GCA_041946645.1 Candidatus Velamenicoccus archaeovorus
TGGTCCACGGGCTCGGCGGCTCCCACCTGTCCTGGTCGCTGGTCGGCCGGGGCCTGGCCCGGCACGGACGCGTCCTGGCGGTCGACCTGGCCGGGTTCGGGCGCACCCCACGGAGGGGACGGAGCAGCCGGCTGTCGGCCAACCAGGTGCTGCTGGCGCGGTTCGTCGACGCGGTGGTGGAAGGGCCGGCGGTGGTGGTCGGGCACTCGATGGGCGGGGCCGTCGCGATGCTGCAGGCCGCCTACGAGCCCGCCTCGGTGGACGGCGTGGTGCTGTCGTCCTCGGTGTTCCCGTGGGCCAGGGGCGGCGTGCCGCATCCGCTCGTGATCACCGGCTTCGCCCTGTACCGGGCGCCGGGCGTGGGCGAGTGGGCCATGCGGCAGCGCTCGGCCCGGCTGACCGCCGAGAGGATCGTTCGGTACGCGTTCCGGATCAACACGGCCGACCAGACCGCCATCCCCGAGGACGTGGTCCGGGCGCACATCGAGCTCCTCGATGAGCTGCAGGCCGACGAGGACGCGGGCCCGGCGTTCCTGGAGGCGGCGAGGTCGTTGCTGTCGCTCGGACGCCGGGGGGAGCTGGCCCGGCGCGTGATCGGGTCGGTGAAGTGCCCGGTGCTGGTGATCCACGGGTACGCCGACCGGTTGGTCCCGGTGGCCTTCGCGCAGGCGGAGATCGAGCGCCACCCCAACTGGATGATCCGGCTGCTCCCCGGCGTCGGGCACATCCCGATGCTCGAGGCCCCGGAGCGGTGGCTCCGGGCGGTGGAGAGCTGGCTCGCCGGCCCGGACGGCGGCTCCGGGCTCGGCCCGGCCTAGACGCCGGCGGCCTTGGCGAGCTCGGCCAGCGCGTCGTCCATCGCGTCGGCCAGCGTTCCGAGGTCGGGCATGCCCTCCCGGTCGCCGGTCAGGCCGAAGGCCATCGTCCCGGCGAGCGACGTACAGGCGACGGACAGCGCCGACGTCCGCCCGATCGGCATCGAGGGGTAGTTCGCGACCAGCCGGGCCCCGGCCAGGTACATCGGCTGCTGGGGCGCGGGGGTGTTCGACACGACCAGGTTGAACACCGGGGCGTGCGACGCCAGCCGCGCGATCGCCGCGACGATCGCGCCCGGCCCGTAGGCACCGAGCCCGATGATCGCGTCCGCGCTCATGGCCATTCTCGAGGCTTTCAGCCGGCGGGTGCCCTCGCGGACGCGGGAGAGCCGGGTCTTGGCCGACATCGCGCCGACCGGAAGATCCACGAACGCGGGCGCCACCCGGTTGCCGAGCTCGTCCCCGGCATGCCGGACCGAGACCGGGACCATCGCCCGGAGGGTCCGCCCGCGGGTCGGCTCGCCCCGGGTGGTGAGGAGCCGGTGCAGTCCGCCGGCCACGACCGTCAGCACCACGTCGTTCACGGTCCCCCCGAGCGCGTCCTTCACGTCCTTGAAGCGCTGGAGCGGCGCCTCGGTCATGGCGAAGCGGCGGTCGGGGCCGATCTCGACGTCGAGCGACGAGGGCGGGCGGGGCCCGAGGTCCATCACGGCCCGGACCCCCGACGCCACCGCCCCCACCTGGAGCGCCGACAGGGCCGGCGAGCCCAGCAGCCGTTCGGCCGCGGCGACGAGCCCCTCCACGGGGCGCGTGAGCTGCTCCTCGAGCGCGTCGCGCAGGAGCTCGGCCGGCGAGGGCTCGGGCTCGGGCCGCCA
>JBHGAT010000453.1:0-1683 GCA_041946645.1 Candidatus Velamenicoccus archaeovorus
GCGAACACCGTGGTGGCGGGCAAGCTCTCGGCCGCGCAGATCCAGCGCGGCATCCCCAGCGACGACTACGCCGCCCTGCTCGTGGCGGTCCAGGGCAAGATCCTGTCGGATCCGACGGTCGAGCGGGTCCGGCTGTGGGCTCCGGACGGCACGCTCCTCTTCTCGAGCGACCGGGGCGACAGCGTCGGCAACTTCCGAGCCACCAACAACGACGACCTCGACCGGTCGATCGGCGGCGAGACGGTCACCGACCTCACCGCCCAGACGGTCCCGGGGAAGCAGGGGCTGGCGGGATCCGACCACCAGCTCTCGATCACCTACGTGCCCCTCCGGCTCACCGCGGCCGACGATGTCACTGCCGTCACGGAGGTCGACCACGATGCCGGGGCCATCGAAGCGGCGGCGACGAAGCTCCTGAAGCTGCTCCAGTACGTGTTCGGCGGGGCGGCCATCGTGGCCCTGGCGCTGTTCGTCCTGTCGCTGCGGACCCCCCGCCCCCGCCGCGCGACCGCATCGTCCGCGACGGGCGCTCCGGCGTCCGACCATGATGCCGAGCGGCTCCGTCGCATGCAGTCCGAGGTCCGCCGGGCCGAGGAGCGGGCCTCGACGGCCGAACGCACCGCCGCCGCCCTCAAGGCCCAGCTCGACGAGCTGGGATCCACCGTGGCCGAGCTCGAGCTCCGGGCCACCGCATCGGAGGCTGAGGCGGCGGACGCCGGGCGCAAGGTCAAGGAGGCCGAGGAGCGGCTGGCCGAGGCCGTGGCGGCCAACCGCGCGCTGGCGGGCGGCACCGCCGATCCGACCCCGGGCACCTCGAGCGCCGAGCTGGAGCAGCTCCGCTCGCGCCTGCAGCAGGCCGAGACGGACCGCGACCGATCGGCGGCCGAGATCCAGCGGCTGCGCGCGGCGATGGCCGAGCAGGAGGCGGCGCTCGCGCTGGCCCGCGACGACGTGGCCAGGGCAGCCCTCGGTGACGCCGGTGCGGGCGAGCAGCTCTCCCGCCTGCAGGAGCAGGTGTCCACGGCGCAGACCCAGGCCCGCGAGGCCGAGGAGCGGGCGGCCGCGATGGAGCGCGAGCTCGAGACCGCCGCGGCACGGCAGCGTGAGCTGGAGGGTGATCTGTCCTCGTCGGCGGCGCAGGTCGGCGCCCTCAGGGCCGAGCTCGAGATGCTGCGGGGGGAGCTGGCCGATCGCGCGGCGGGCTCGGAGACCGAACGTGAGGAGATCCAGCGGGCCCTGGCCGACGCCCATCAGGGCACCCGCGACGCCGAGCAGCGAGCGCGCGAGCTCGAAGAGCGCCTCCGGGCCTCCGAAGAGGCGCGGACGCGGGCCGTGGCAGAGGCGGAGGAGGCGCGGACGCGGGCCGTGGCACAGGCCGAGGAGGCCCGGGTCCGGGCGGAGGCGGTGCAGGAGCGCGCCGGGCAGGCCGAGGCGCTGGCCGCTCAGCTCGGCGAGGCCCGGGCGCAGCTGCATGCCGCGGTCACGCAGCTCGAGGCGACCCGGGCCCAGGTCGAGGTGAAGGGGGGCGAGTTCGCCGCAGCCACCGCCGAGCTGGCTGCGGCCCGGAGCGAGGTGGCGTCGCTGCGCACGGATCTGGCCACCGCGCGCGCCGAGCTCGAGGCGACCCGGGGAGAGCTCGAGGCCGCTCACACGGAGCTGGCGTCGGTACGGGCCGAGGCCGAG
>JBHGAT010000454.1:0-1670 GCA_041946645.1 Candidatus Velamenicoccus archaeovorus
CGTCGCCCGTGCCGGCGAAGGCCCGGATCAGCAGGACGTGGGCGTCCTCGTCCAGCGGATCCATCCCCACCAGCCGGGTGGCCAGCTCCACGGCCTTGGAGGCGTCGCCGGATGCGAGCGCCCGCAGGGCCCCCTCCCGGAGCACGGCGTGGCTGAGACCCTGGAGGCGGCGCCGCTCGCCCAGCAACCATGCCGAGAAGCCCGGGCTGGCGTCGATCTCGACGCCCTCCAGGAGCTCCCGGCCCAACCCCGGCAGCTCGACCGCCTCGAGCGAGGTGCCCCCCATCAGCACGTGGGCGTCGATCAACGAGCCCTCGGGGAGCCGGAGCCGGACGACGCTGCCGCTGCCCACGGTCTGGGAGCCGCCGAGCAGGCGCCGCAGCTCCGACAGGTTCCATCGCAGCGCCCCCGACGGGTCCTCGGCGTCGGGGAACAGGAGGTCGATCAGCTGCTGCCGCGTGGGGGGCCGGGACGAGAGCGCGAGGTAGGCGAGGATCGCCCACACCTTCTTCCCCCGGGGCGCGCCGTAGACGATCCCCTCGCGGATCAGGAGCGGCGGTCCGAGCAGCTGCGCGATCAGCGCCATGCCGGCCATCTTGCGCCCAGCCGGACCGGCGGAACAAGGGCGGGACGGGAGCGACCCGCCGCCGGACCGGGTCGTGTCGTCCGCGAGGGCGGCGCGCGTCCCGGGGTGCGGGATCCGTCACACGCCGCGTCACACGCCGCCTCCCACCCGACCTCTCACGGTGGGGGGATAGCCTGCGCCGCGGAACGGAGAAGGGAGGCGCCATGAGGGTGCTCGCGATCGACGACCTGCGCGCAGGGGTCCGAGGCGACGTGATCGGGCCGGAGGACGAGGGGTACGAGCAGGCCCGACGCGTGTACAACGCGATGATCGACCGGCGACCGGCGGTGGTGGTCCGGCCGGTGAACGTCGGCGACGTGATGGCCGCGGTGGCGTTCGCGCGCGAGCACGGCCTGGATCTGTCGGTCCGCGGCGGGGGGCACAGCGTGCCGGGGTTCGGGACCAACGACGGCGGTGTCGTGATCGACCTCTCACGCATGCGGGGGGTCCGCGTGGATCCCGAGCGCTCGACCGCCCGGGTCGAGGGGGGCGCGACGTGGGGCGACGTCAACGCTGCGACGTATCCCTTCGGGCTGGCCACGACCGGCGGCATCATCTCGACCACGGGGGTGGCCGGGCTGACCCTGGGCGGCGGGATCGGGTACCTGGCCCGGGGGTTCGGCCTGTCGATCGACAACCTGATCTCGGCGGACGTGGTCACCGCGGACGGGCGGTTCCTGGTGGCCAGCGAGACGCAGCACGACGACCTGTTCTGGGCCTTGCGGGGCGGCGGGGGCAACTTCGGCGTGGTCACCTCGCTCGAGTTCCGGCTGCATCCGGTGAAGGACATCTACGGCGGGCCGATGTTCTTCGAGCTCGAGGAGGTGGAGAACGTCCTGCGCTTCTACCGCGAGTACATCGCGGACGCGCCCGAGCAGATGGGGGCGTTCCCCGCGTTCCAGATCGCGCCCCCGCTGCCGTTCATCCCCGAGGACCGCCACGGCGACACGCTCATCGCGATGGTCGCGTGCTGGGCCGGGCCGATCGAGGAGGGGGAGGAGGCGCTGAAGCCGTTCCACGACGTGGCCCCGGTCGTGGCCGAGCA
>JBHGAT010000455.1:0-1662 GCA_041946645.1 Candidatus Velamenicoccus archaeovorus
GCCTCGCCCTCGTGGCCGCGCAGGTAGCGCTCGAGCACGTGGGTGAGCGGCAGCTCCGCCGGGACCGAGGGAGGCGGCGGGTCCATGGCGTCGCCCACGGTGGCTCCTTGCAGCCGTTCCCGGAGCACGATCTGTCGCTCGGACCCGCGGGCCCCCTGGAAGATGAAGAACCCGATGATGGCCAGCCAGAACCCGCCGACCAGGCGGTCGAGCCCGTCCAGCCGGACGAGCCCCGCCGCCTGGCCGAGCCCCGCCGCGGCCAGCGCGATGCCGATGCCCATCCCCGCGTACGCGGCGACCTGGGTCGAGCGGTCACGGTTGCCGCTCAGCTTCCAGGCCCCGGCCTCGAGCATCCGCCCCCCGTCCAGGGGCAGACCCGGGATCACGTTGAAGGCGGCCATGAACCCGTTCACCCACCCCAGGTAGCCGAAGGCCGCGCCGACCGGACGGCTCGCGTCGGCGAGCAGCAGCGAGAGCGCCCAGAACAGCACGGCCAGCACGGCGCTGGTGGCCGGCCCCACCGCCGAGATCACGAACGACGGACCCGGGCCGCGGGAATCGGCCTTGGCGGCGGTGAAGCCGCCGAAGAAGACCAGGGTGATCCCGAAGACCTGGATCCCGAACAGGCGCGAGGCCACCGCGTGCGCGAGCTCGTGCAGGAACACCGACGCGAAGAACAGGGCCGCCGCGAACAGCGCCAGGCCCAAGGCCGCCCACGTGCCCAGGTCGCCGTACCGCGCGTCGAACTGCCCCCACAGGGTGTAGGTGATGAGCACGGCGATCCACACCCACGACGAGTCGACGTTGACCGGGATGCCGCGGATCTCCCCGATCCGCCAGGACCGTCCGAACACGCCTCGCCCTTCCTCCGGGAGCCCCCCGAGCGTACCCCAGCCCACGCCCTCCGCAGGTCCGTGATCCGGGCCAACGATGGATCCGCACGTCGGACCGGTCCTCCTTTGAGGCGTGGGCGGCGCTGCTACGCTGGAGGCGAACATAGGGATCGGCCCTCGGGCGGATCTCGACACGCGTCTGGCCCGGACTACCCTCCCTTCCACGCGGGTGCGCCCGCGGGTCCGGGCCAGACGTCTTCCCCGGATCCGGCGGTCGCGGCGGGTGCGCCTACTCGGGCTCGAGGAGCGAGCCCAGGTCCCGGGCGTTGTTCACGGCGAAGTTCCGGTAGCAGTTGTTCATCAGCACGTGGGTCTCGCTGGCGCGCTCGGACAGGCCAAGGATCTTGGGGACCCACTCCTGAAGCTCGGCCGTCGAGTACTCGTAGCGGAACCGCTCCGCGGCCGATCCCGACTTCGTGGCCCACGCCTCGGGATCCCGACCGTGGAACCGCACCATGGCCAGGTCCTTGGCCGTGGCGGCCGCGATCGGCGGCAGGCTCGAGTCGAACCCCTGCGGCATGTCCACGCAGACGAACGGCAGGTCGTGCTCCTCCAGGAACGAGAGGGTCTCTTCCACGTTCCGCTCCTCGAGCCACGACTTGTGGCGTAGCTCAACGGCGATCCGGAGGTCGGACAGGCGCTCCTTGCACTCGACGATGTAGTCCTTGCTCTTCCGTCCGATCACGAACCACTGCGGGAACTGGAACAGCACCGCGCCGAGCTTGCCCGCCGAGTGCAGCGGCATCAGGGCGTCGCGGAACCGCCGCCA
>JBHGAT010000456.1:0-1660 GCA_041946645.1 Candidatus Velamenicoccus archaeovorus
TTGGTAGCGCGCAGCGTTCGGGACGCTGAGGTCGCGGGTTCAAATCCCGCCGTCCCGACTCAGCCGGATCCTCTCAGGTGGCAGCCGCTCCGCACGGCCGTCACGCGGGCCGAGCGGCCCGCTCCAGGCCCCACGACGCGACGTGCTCCGGCGTGACCCGGATCAGGGGCACACGGTCCTCCCCATCGACGCCGCCGGGTATCTCGCATCGGCCAGGGCGGGTGGTCCTCCCGGCGGGTTGCCTTCAAACGCATCACGGTGTTTGACGACCCCGTGCGGGCCTGGGTAGCCTTGGCGCCGGTCGTGCCCGCGCGACCGGACCGTCGGGGTATGGGGAGCGAGACCGGGAACCGCCGGAGACTTGTTCGGGGCGCCGTCGCCCTGCTCCTCGCCCTTTCCACCTCCGTCACCTTCGCAGGCTGGTCCCTGGCCGCTCCGAGCAAGCAGGACGTCCAGGACGCCAAGGCGCGGCTCGAGGAGCTCAACCGGCATCTTTCGCTGCTCGACGAGCAGATCAACCAGGAGCGGATCAAGCTCGCAGACATCCAGGCCAAGCTGGCCGAGGTCCGCCGTCGGAAGGACTCGGCCGAGTCCACCGCCCGTAAGGCGGTCGCCGCGCTGAACGCTCGGGCCGCCAGCGCCTACCAGGGCGTGGGCTCCGAGCTCGAGCTGCTCCTCGGCGCCGACTCGTTCTCGGACTTCTCCGACCGGCTCGAGTTCATGGGCAACCTGGCCCAGTCCGACGCCGATCTCGCCACCAAGGCCTCCACCGCCAGGCAGGAGGCCGCCTGGGCCGCCGACGAGCTGGCCAAGGCCCTCCAGGAGGAGCAGGCCACCCTCGACTCGCTCAACCAGAAGCAGGACGAGATCCAGGCGGGCATCGCCGAGGCCCAGAGCCTGTACCAGCGCCTGAACAGGCAGTGGCACGACGCGCTGGCGGCCCAGCGCGCGGCCGCCGCGGCCGCCGCGACCGCGGCGACCTCCACCAGCTCGGTGTTCGTGGCGCCGCCCCCCGGCGGACCGCCCCCCGCGCCGAACGCCAACGCCCAGGCCGCCATCGACGCCGCCTACTCGGTGATCGGCACGCCGTACGTGTGGGGTTCGGCCGATCCGAGCGTCGGCTTCGACTGCTCCGGGCTCACGATGTGGGCGTGGGCCCACGCCGGTGTCTCGCTCCCGCATTCGTCGGCCATGCAGTACGCGGTGCTGCCCCACGTGTCCCAGTCCGACCTGCAGCCGGGCGACCTGGTCTTCTTCTATTCCCCCATCTCGCACGTGGGGCTGTACATCGGGGGCGGCAACATGATCGACGCCAACCACCCCGGTGACGTGGTGAACGTCCGGGCGGTCAACTGGGGCAGCTTCGTCGGCGCGGCCCGCCCGTAGCCCGGCCGGGGGCCCCCGCGCCGCCGTATCACGGGCAGCCCGGCGTCCCGTCGGTGCTGAGGTCCGCTCGGGCCGCATCTTCCCCTCGCGCGACCCCACGGTAAGCTCCGGCCATGTCCGAGTCCGCCCCGACGGCGGCACCCGTCGCGTCGCAGGAGGACCTCGCGCTCGTCGAGGCCCTGCGGGCCGGCGACGAGACGGCGTTCATGATGCTGGTGGACCGCTACCAGGCGGCCATGCTGCGCATCGCCACGATGTACGTCCCGACGAGGGC
>JBHGAT010000457.1:0-2981 GCA_041946645.1 Candidatus Velamenicoccus archaeovorus
ACGGGGTCGAGCGGCGCGGTCGCCGGGCGACCGGTCGGGTGGTAGGCGAAGCCGGCGGCCGCCATCGTCCCGGGGTCGAACAGGTTCCGACCGTCGACCACGACCGGATGGGCCATCACCTCGCGGAGCGTACGCAGGTCGAGCCGCCGGAACTCGTCCCACTCGGTGGCCAGGACCACGCAGTCGGCGCCCGACGCCGCCGCGTAGGCGTCGGCCGCCAGCTCGAGCTCGGGGAGCTCGTCCTTGGCCGCCGGGCCGGCCTGGGGGTCGTACCCCACCACGTGGGCTCCCTCCTCGAGCAGCCGCCGGACCAGGGCGAGCGCCGGCGAGAACCGGACGTCGTCCGTCCCCGGCTTGAACGCGAGCCCGAGCACCGTCACGGTCTTGCCCTCGACGTTCCAGACCGCCTCCTCGACCTTGCGCACGGCGGCCTCGACGGCCTGCTCGTTGATGGCGGCCACCTCGCGCAGGAGCGGGAGATCGCAGCCCAGCGTGCTGGCCAGCCGCTCCAGGGCCGCGACGTCCTTGGGGAAGCAGTACCCCCCGTAGCCGAGACCGGCATCGAGGAACGCCCTGCCGATCCGCGGGTCGGAGCCCATGACCTCGGCGACGGCCGTCACGTCGGCATCGGCCGCCTCGCAGATCCGGGCCAGCGCGTTGATGAACGAGATCTTCAAGGCGAGGAAGGAGTTGCTGGCGTGCTTCGCGAGCTCCGCCGTCCTGATGTCCGTGACGATGAGTGGAGTACCCTGCGAGGTGAGCGGCGCGTACAGCCGCCGCAGGGCCTCGAGGCCTTCCTCCGATCCGACGCCGATCACGATCCGGTCCGGCTCCAGGGCATCCCCGAGGGCGGAGCCTTCCCGCAGGAACTCCGGGTTCGAGGCCACGTGGAAGCGCTTGCCGGCCCCCTCGCGGGTCAGGGTAAGGCGAACGCGGTCCGCCGTGCCTGCCGGGACGGTGGACTTCTCCACGACGACCGCTCCGTCCGGTGCGTGCCGGGCGATCTCCCTGGCCGAGTGCTCCATCGCGAGCAGGTTGGCGTGGCCGTCGGTCCGGGCCGGTGTGCCCACGCAGATGAACACGATCTCCCCCGTGCGCAGGGCTTCCGCACGGTCCGCGGTGAAGGACAGGCGCCCCGAGGCGAGCTCTTCGGCCAGTGCCCCCTCGAGGCCGGGCTCGAAGAACGTGGGGACGCCGCGTTGCTGCTGGGCGATCTTCTCGCCATCGATATCCGTACCCACCACCGTGTGACCCATCCGGGCGAACGCGACGCTCGTGACGAGCCCCACGTGGCCGGTTCCCATGACGACGACGTTCACGCGCACCTCCGTGAGAAGTGCCCTGCACGCTAGGGGACACAGGGTCGCGCGTGGACCCTCGCGCACCGTACGTTGCCTACCCTCCCCGACGTATGGCCTCGACGAAACGTGGGTGTACCCTCGACCGGCCGCCCTCGAGCAGCCCGTCCCGCCTCGGGACCAGGATCATCGAGGGCCCGGTCCGACGGATCACAGCGGGGGACATCCGACGGGCCGGCGTACGTGGGTCCCTCGACGGGAGCGTTCAACGTGTCAAGGACGAGGATGCGTTCACTGGTCACCGGTGTGGCCCTGGTTGCGTCCACGGTGCTCACCCTTCCCGCGCCCGCCGCGGGGGGCGGCCGGTCGACCGGACGTGACCAGGCTGGACGTGTCGGCGGCCGCGCTCGGGGACCCGCAGGCGGGCGCGTTCGATCCGGTCACCGGCACGTGGTACGTCCTCGACGCGGCCGCCGAGGCGATCGTCGTGGTGCCCTCGGCCGGCTCCGGGGCGACGCGGGAGATCCCCCTGTCCGGGCTGGCCGGCTCGCCGTTCCGCGGGCTCGCCGTGAACCCGGCGGACGGCAGCCTGTTCGTGGCCAGTCCCGGGGACCGGGTCCTCTACCAGCTGGACCGCTCCGGATCGGTGCAGCGGACCTACGACCTGTCCTCGGTGGACCTGACGGACCCGCAGGCGATGACCTTCGCACCCAGCGCCGACCCGACCGACGATCCGACCACGATGAACCTGTACATCGCCGACGCCGGGGACGCCTCCTCGCTCGGGGGGGTGACCGAGGTGACGCTGGTGCAGGCCGCACCGCTGGCCGCGCCGGTGATCACCGCGTCGCTGGTGAAGGCGATCGACGCCTCCAAGTGGAGCCCCGCGTCACCGGACCCATCCGGCATCGTGTACCTGCCGGGGGCCGGACGCTTCGAGGTCTGCGATTCGGAGGTCGACGAGAAGACGGGAGCCGGCTACCACGGCGTGAACCTGTGGAAGCTCACCCCGGCGGGCGCCGCCACGGCGGGTGGCAACACGCGCGCCTACTCGAGCGAGCCGACCGGGCTCGGGTACGACGCCGGCTCCAACACGTTGTTCATCTCGGACGACCCCAAGCGTCGAGTGTGGGTCGTCAAGCCGGGCCCGGACCACGATTTCGGGACCGCGGACGATGTGGTCACGTCGATCGACGCCGGCGCGTTCGGCAGCGTCGATACGGAAGACCCCGAGTACGACCCCGTGACCGGTCACCTGTTCTTCCTCGACGGTGAGGAGACCGAGATCTACAACGTGAACCCCGGTGCCGGCGGCGTCTTCGGGGACGGCAACGACACCGCGACGCACTTCGACGTCGGGAACCTCGGACCCACCGACTTCGAAGGCCTCAGCTCCGACCCGTCCACCGGCGACCTCCTGCTGGGAGCCAACCGGACCGACCAGATCTTCCAGATCACCAAGACCGGCTCGCTGGTGCGCGTGATCGACGCCACGGGCATCGCGGGGCTCCGTCACATCTCCGGGCTCGGGGTCGGTCCGTCGAGCGACGGCTCCGGCAGGATGGACTACTGGATCGCCGACCGCGGGATCGACAACGGCAGCAACTCCTCGGAGAACGACGGCATGGTGTTCGACATCCGGATCCCGAGCTCCGGGAACTCGGCCCCGGTGGTCACCAACCC
>JBHGAT010000458.1:0-1618 GCA_041946645.1 Candidatus Velamenicoccus archaeovorus
CACGACCTGGTCCGGCGGCACCTCGAGTGGTTCCGGACCGACCCACCGGACGTGGGGACGCTCACGCGTCGGGTGCTGAAGCGGGTGGACCGGGGGGAGGATCCGTTCGAGGCCGCCCGGGCCGTCTGGGAGGAGCGCGGGCCCGAGGTGTCCGCCGGGAACGGCTCGGTGATGTACTGCGCGCCGCTCGGCCTGGCCTACGCGATGCGCCCGGACGAGCTGCTCGAGCTGGCCCCGCGGCTGTCGGCCCTCACCCACTACGACGAGCGGTGCCGGACGGCCGTGCTGGCGGTCACGCTGGTCGCGTCGGCCCTGGTGCGCGGCGAGGAGCGGGTCGGGGCGGTGCGATCGGTGCTCGAGGAGGTCGAGGACCGCGAGGGCGGCGAGGAGCTCGCCTACCTGGTCGACGCTGCCGGCCGGGAGCGGGCCATCGACGGCCCCGACCAGGGATTCTGCCTGTTCACGGCGGGGATCGGCCTGCAGGCGCTGGTGCGGTTCGACCGGTTCGAGCCCGCGCTGCGGTACGTGGTGGGTCTGGGCGGCGACGCCGACACCAACGCGGCCGTGGCCGGGGCCCTCCTGGGGGCGGCCGTGGGCGAGAACGACCTGCCGGCCGATTGGCTGAAGCGTCTCCGGCACGCCGACAACATCCGCGCGGAGGCCGAGGCGCTGGTTCCGTTGGTCGAACGACCGGCCTGAGCGTCGTCCGGGACGGCGGGAAGCCGTCGGGCTCGCTCCGGCGTCCTCCGACTGAGATGATGCGCGACGTGGTGCTCACCCCCGGCACGCCGATCCGCGAGGAGCGCAAGGTCGTGACCGCGCTGTTCGCCGACGTGGTGGGGTCGACCGCGCTCGGTGAGCTGCTGGATCCCGAGGAGCTGAAGCTCGTGGTCGGCGAGGCCATCGCGCGCATCGTGCACGCGGTCGAGGCGTTCGGCGGCACGATCAAGGACCTGGCCGGCGACGGCCTCCTGGCGCTGTTCGGCGCCCCGGCCGTGCACGAGGACGATCCGGAGCGTGCGATCCGGGCCGGCCTCCAGATCGTCGAGGTGATCGGCGAGTACGCGCAGGAGGTGGCTCAGTCCTGGGGGGTCCGGGGGTTCGGCGTCCGGGTCGGCGTGAACACCGGGCCCGTCGCGCTCGGAGCCGTCGGTGCCGGCGAGCGGATCGAGTACGCGGCCGTCGGCGACGCCGTGAACACAGCCGCTCGGCTCCAGGCGGCGGCCGAGCCCGGATCGGTGCTGGTGGGCTCGGAGACCAAGCGTCTGACGGAGCCGATGTTCGAGTGGAGCGGGGAGCGCGAGCTCGAGCTCAAGGGGAAGGAGGGGGTGGTGACGGGCGGGCACCGGCGGGAACCGAACCACGACGTACACCTATGCCCACGGCGATCTGGTCTCGGTGACCGACCGCTGGGGCGTACTACCAAGCGGTTCGTCGATGCCGCGGGACGGGTCCTGTCCACGACCGATCCCCTGGGGTACCGGACCCGGTACACGTACGACGCGATGGGCAACCTCACCTCGGTGACCGATGCCAGGTCGAAGACCACGTCCTTCCTCTACGACGAGGACTCCAACCTTGTCCGGATCACCGACGCCTTGAACCACCAGACCAACTT
>JBHGAT010000459.1:0-1611 GCA_041946645.1 Candidatus Velamenicoccus archaeovorus
TACGACGCGACGGTCCGGTGGCGCACCGAGCGGCACGGCGTCACGACCTCGGACGGCGGAGACATGCCGGTGGTCACCGAGTGCGACGACTCCTTCCTGAACGACGTCACGACGTTCCCGCTGCGGGAGGAGGACGTGTTCGAGGCGCTCGACGGGGCGAGGGCCGACGACGTGAGCGAGGGGTGCGTCGGCGCCGGCACCGGGATGCAGTGCTTCGACTTCAAGGGCGGCATCGGGACCGCGTCGCGGGTGCTGCCGGAGGAGCTCGGCGGCTACACGGTCGGCGCGCTGGTGCTCACCAACTTCGGCTCGCGGGAGGAGCTGCTGGTCGACGGCGTCCCGGTGGGGCGCCAGATCACGGACCTCATGCCGGTGGAGCACGGCGACGGCTCGTGCATCTGCCTCGTGGCCACCGACGCGCCGATGCTCCCACACCAGGTGCGGCGGCTGGCCGTGCGGGCCGGGCTCGGCCTGGCCCGGACCGGCTCGACCGCGCGGAACACGTCGGGCGAGCAGATGCTCGCGTTCTCCACGGCCAACCGCATCCCGCCGGATGCGGGCCCGGGCGGGGCGATGCAGGTCCGAGCCCTCGTGGACGGACCCAGCGAGGGCTCCCCGGTGGTGTTCACCGAGCTGTTCCGAGCCACGATCGAGGCCGTCGAGGAGTCGGTGCTGAACGCGCTGTTCGCGGCCACCACGACCGCGGGGCGCGACGGCAACGTGCTGCACGCGCTGCCCATCGACCGGACCCTCGAGATCCTCGAGCGGCACGGGCGGCTCGGCCCCGGCTGAGCGCATCGGACGGATCCTCGGCCCATCCGCCCCCTGCGCGATCCCGTGGACGGGCCCCGATGGTCCCTTCCGCCGAGGGTCGCCCGCCCCCTGCCCCTCCAGACGGGGGGACGGACCATGCCACCGGAAGGAGGTTGCGATGGGCGGCGATCGAGCTTCCCTCGAGCTCCTGGACGAACAGCTGAGCACGGTCGGCGCGGCCATGACGGTGAACGTGCTCGAGCTCGCGCCGACGCTCCTCGCGAGCGAGGCGGTGCGCATCCTCACCGAGGCCGGCATCGCCGGGGCGCCCGTGGTCGAGGACGGCAGGGTGGTCGGCATCATCACGCTGCGCGACCTGCTCGACCGGGAGGGCCATGGCGCCGCGCAGGTGATGACCGGACCGTTCCTCCGGGCCGACCGGCAGCTCGGCCCCCTCCGGGTGGCGGACGTCATGACCCGGGACGTCTTCACCGCTCGCGAAGACTGGCCGCTGTCGCGCGCGATCCTGCTGATGGACGACGCCGGCGTGAACCGGCTCCCGGTCGTGGATCGCGAGGACCGGCCGATCGGCATCCTGGCCCGGGACGACGTCCTGCGGGCCGTGGCGATGGCCCTCCGCGAGATGGCTGCCGCCCGAGCCGAGCGGGCCTCCCGCCCCGACTGGACCGTGCTGGAAGCGGACTAGGCGTCGACGGCCTCGACCTCGCCGAACCGCCGCGGGTCGAACGGCGCGGGGTCGAACGGCGGGTCCGTGCCGAGCACCAGCGCCGAGACCAGGTCCGCCGAGCCGCCGCCCAGGATCACGCCCTCGGAGCCGTGACCCGTGCACAGGAGCAG
>JBHGAT010000046.1:0-9588 GCA_041946645.1 Candidatus Velamenicoccus archaeovorus
AGGTCGGTCCGGAGGGTCCGGATGCCGTCGAACGCGGCGTCGTTCATGGTGTCGCCGCTGAAGTAGGCCGAGACCAGCATGGCCCGCCCGTCCTTGGACTGGGCTACCTCGGAGCGGTTGGAGAACGTCTCCTGCTGCCCGAGCTCCCACTGCAGCGCCTTCACGGCCTCGCGGACCTCGGGCCGGGTGACGTCCCCGGTGAGCACCACCTGCACGGGGTCGCTCACGCCGCCCAGGTGGAACTCGTTCACCAGCGTGATGAACGCCTGGCGCGAGGGGAACTCGGGGGGCAGCGCGCTGATGTTCTGCGTGGTCCCCCGGTGGAGCTGGAGGTAGAAGCCGGCCAGGGAGCCCAGCACCAGCACGCTCGCCACCAGGTAGACCACGGGCCGGCGCATGACGCTCCGGGTCACCCGGTCCCAGAACCCGCCCTGCGGGTCGTGCGAGGTCTCCAGGCGGGCCCGCCTGGACAGGCGGGGCCAGTTGACCCGGTCGCCGAGCAGGCTGAGGATCGCCGGCAGCAGCGTCATCGAGGCGGCGATCGCGGCGATCGTCACCAGGATCGCGCCGCCGGCCAGGCTCCGGAAGATCGACACGGGCACGATCAGCATGCCGAGCAGGGCCAGCACGACCGTCGCGCCGCTGAAGAACACGGCCCGGCTGGCCGTGGCCCCGGAACGGCGGATGGCCTCGAGCTTCTCGAACCCCTTCTTCCGCTCCTCGCGGTAGCGCGAGACGATGAACAGCGAGTAGTCGATGCCGACCGCCAGGCCGATCATCGTCACCATGTTCTCGACGAACATGTTGAAGCCCCAGATCTGGCCGACCAGCGCCACCAGGCCCAGGGCCACGGCGATCGCGAACAGCCCCATGATCAGCGGCAGCACGGCCGCCACGATCGAGCCGAACACGACCACCAGGACCAGCAGCGCCACCAGCAGCCCGATCGACTCGGACTTGCGCATGTCCTCCTCGCCGATCTGCATCATGTCGGCGAACACCGCGGCCGACCCGGCCACCTGCACGCGGAAGGTGCCGTCGTCGGCGCGGCCGGCCACCTCGCGCAGGTCCGCCACGATGTCCTCGCTGAGCTCCACGATCGGGACGGCCACCAGGGTGGTGTAGCGGTCGGGCGAGATCAGCGTGTCGGCCTGCTGCACCGCGTCGTACCCGCTGTAGGGCGGCGCGGCCAGCCGGCGCCCGCCGGCCCGGGTCACGGCCACCTGGATCTGCTGGACGGCGTTCAGGAACTGCAGGTTGTTGGTCATGGCCGCGTCCGAGCTCACCAGCACGTACGCCTCGGGCGGGTCGGCCTGGACGGGAGCGCTCCCGGCCCCCTCTCCGGCCAGCGCGGCGAGCTGCTCCGGCGTGAGCACCTGGGCCTGGAACATCACCGGGACCGCGCGCTCGACGGCCTGGGCGATCCGGGCGATCGTCGGCTCGGGGTTCCCCCGGAGCTGCAGGACCAGGAGCATCCCGTGCCCGTCGGGCGTGAACAGCAGCGACCGCATGGCCACCGCGTCCGCGTACGTGGTGACCGGCCCGGCCACGTCCTCGGGCCCGAGCGCCTCCACCTGGCCCTTCAGCTCGGTCACGAAGGCGGCCACCTGGGGGCCCCAGGGCCGGGTGTCCGAGCTCACCACGAGGAACTCGGTGTCCTTGACCACCCGCCCGCCGAACTGCGCGTCGATCACCTCCTGCGCCTTCACGGACTCGGGCCGGTTGGTCAGCTTGACCTCGTCGGTGAGCACGCCGCCCAGGAACCGGGCGCTCACCATCGCCATGGCCACGATCACCACCACCCAGGCGCCGATCGTCCACCACGGACGGCGGCCGCTCGCCCTGGCCATCGATTCCGGGTTCAGCCTCATCGCGCCCTCCGTCGTCGCAGGCCGGAGCGCACGCCGGACGGCGGCGCCTCCCTGGTGCCGTCAACCTGACAGGGCGGCGGGGGACCCGATACGGCCGAGGGTCACCCGGCCGGGGGGGCCGAACGCCCTTCGGCGATGGGGGCGGGATCGGCGGCCTCGGTGGGGGCGGGCTCCTCGGCCAGCTCGGCCATGGCCGCGGCGGACATCACGGCCATCGAGGGCTCGGTGCCGGTCCACAGCTGGAACGACAGCGCCGCCTGGTGCAGCAGGAGCCCCAGCCCGCCGAACGCCGGCGCGCCGGCGGCCTTGGCCGTCTGGAGCAGCGGCGTGACCGCCGGGCGGTAGCGCAGGTCCACCACCAGCGTCCCCGGCCCGAGCGGCGGCAGCGGCAGCGGGTCGCCCTCGGCGCCCGCCGGCGTGGCGTTGATCAGCAGGTCGGCCCCGACGCCCGGGGCGCCCCCGACCGGCACCACCCGGATCCGGCAGGCCTCGGCCTCGAGCGCGGCCTCCAGGGCGGCGCCCCGCGCGGGGTCCCGCACCGCGACCACGAGCTCGGCCAGGCCGCCCCGGGCCAGGGCCAGCGCGCAGGCCCGGGCGGCACCCCCGGCCCCGTACACCAGCGCCGTCCGCCCGGCCGGATCGAACCCGGCGTCCCGGTCCAGGAACCGCGCGAACCCCGGGGCGTCCGTGTTGTGGCCCTCGAGCCCGCCCGGACCGACCACGATCGTGTTCACCGCCCGGAGCCGCCGCGCGTCCTCGGAGAGCGTGCCGATGCGCTCGGCGGCCTCGGTCTTGTGCGGCATCGTGACGTTGGCGCCGGCGAAGCCCAGGGCGACCAGCCCCTCGAGCGCTGCCGGGAGCGAGCCGGGCGGCACCGGCAGCGGCAGGTACACCCAGTCCAGGCCGAGCGCCGCGAACGCCGCGTT
The DNA here is from genome assembly GCA_041946645.1 of Candidatus Velamenicoccus archaeovorus. GTDB lineage: Bacteria > Actinomycetota > UBA4738 > UBA4738 > HRBIN12 > DASQQQ01. The sequence continues at coordinate 2,798 of JBHGAT010000046.1, forward strand.
GTGGATCACGGGCGACAGGCTGTGCGCCGCCGGCCAGGCGATCACGCCGACGGCTCGGGTGGCCCCGGAGACCCGCGGGCTCACCCCAGGCATCGCGCCTTGTCCTGGAGGAACCGCGCGTACGACACGCTGAACGCGTGATGACCGTCCGCCCCGCACAGCACGTAGTACAGGTACGGGACGTCCGCGGGTTCGAGCGCGGCCCGGAGGGCCGCCAGCCCGGGGCTCGCGATCGGCGTGGGCGGCAGCCCGGCGTGCAGGCGCGTGTTGTACGGGCTCCGGATCTCGAAGTCGGAGGCGGTGAGCCCGTTCGAGGGATCGGGGTCCACGTACGCGACGGTCGCGTCGATCCCCAGCGGCATGCCCCCGGCCAGCCGGTTGTAGATCACCGCCGAGATCAGGGGGCGGTCCCGCTCGATCCGGGCCTCCTCCTCGATCATCGAGGCGATCGTCACGACCTGGTACGGGGTCACGCCGAGGTCCTCGGCCCGGTCCCACGGCAGCGCCGCGGCCTCGGTCCCGAACTCGTCGAGCAGCTTGCCGATCACGTCCTGCGCCGTGGTGCCCTGCTCCAGGAACTCGTACGTGTTGGGGAACAGGAAGCCCTCGAGCGGCTTGCCGGCGGGCAGGTAGGGCGGCAGGGACCACGCGCCGGTCTCGGCCACGTGGAGGAACCTCCCCGCCGGGACTTGCAGCACCTGCTGGACCCGTGCGGCGATCTGGCTGAGGCGGAAGCCCTCGGGGATCGTGAGGTCGACCGTGGGCGCCGGCGGCGGGGCCTGCGACAGCGCGTCGAACGCGGCCGCCGGGGTCATGTTGGTGGTGAGGCGGTACGTGCCGGCCCGGATCCGGTCGGCCTTGCCGCTCCGCCGGAGCAGCCACGTGGACACCCGGCCGCACCGGAGCACGCCGCGCTCGTGGAGCGCGTCGACGATCTCGTCCCCCGAGGCCCCTTCGGCCACCGTGAACGTCACCGGGCGCTGCGGCCCCGAGGCGTCCCCGCACCACGCGTAGTAGCGCACGCCGGCGGCCACCACCAGGCCGGCCAGGACGAGGAAGGCGAGGCCCAGGCGGAGCCCCCGGTGCGGGGGCGGGCCGTGCCGTCGCGGCCCGGGCTGCTCGACGTGGGCGGTGGGCGTCTCGACCACGGTTGTCGAGGATACCCGGCCCGCCCGACCGGCCACGGCGGTGGCCGGCCGCGCCGCTCAGCCCGCGTGCGCGTCCAGGTACGCCTGGAGGATCACCGCGGCCGCCGAGCGGTCCACGGCCCGGCGGCGCTCGCGGCCCGAGGCGCCGGCGTCGCGGAGCGCGCGCTCAGCCTCCACGGTGGACAGGCGCTCGTCCTGGAGCACCACGGGCACGTCGAGGAACGCCCGGAGGGCCCCGGCGAAGCGCTCGGCGTGGTGGGCCCGGGCGCCCCGCTCCCCCGCCATCGTGAGGGGCAGGCCGAGCACGACCAGCGCGGCGCCGTGCTCGCGGACCAGCGCGGCGATGGCCCTGAGGTCCTCGGGCGCGCCGGTGCGCACGGTGCCGAGTGGGACGGCCAGCCGGCGCTCGGGATCCGAGATGGCGACGCCGATCCGCGCGTCGCCCAGGTCGAGCCCCAGGACCCGACCGGCCGGAGCGCCCTCGCCCCCCGCCGCCGGGGCCTCCGGGGTCTCAGCCATCCCCGGCCAGGAGCTCCTCGAGGCGGGCCGGGATCAGGCCGAGGGCCTGGGGCACCGCGTCGCCCCTGGGGCCGCCGGCCGTGCCCAGGATGGGCTTGCCGCCGGCGCCGCCGCCGATCGCCGCGGCCGCCGGCTGCAGGAGCTGCGGCGCGGTCGCGCCGCGCGAGACGAGCTCCTTGCTGCACGCCGCCACCAGGAGGGCCCGGCCGTTCGTGCCGCTCCCGAGCACGACCGCGGCGCCGCCCGGGCCGGCCAAGCGGCCCACGGCGGCCTGGGCCAGCTCGCGCAGGTGCTCCGCGTCGCCCGGCTCCTCCAGCGTGACCAGCCGGGCCCCGGCCACCTCGTTCGCGGCGTGGGCCACCGCCTGGGCCCGGGCCGCCACGTCCTGCTTGCGGAACGCCGCCAGCTCGCCGGCCAGCCGGCGGTTCTGGTCCAGGAGCTCGCGGATCCGCTCCGGCGCGGCGTGGCGATCGCCCACCTGGAGCACCTCCAGGACGTCCTCGAGCAGCCGCCGCTCGGCGTTGACCTCGCGCAGGGCGTCGGGGCCGACCAGCGCCTCGACCCGGCGCATCCCGGCGCCGATGCTGGACTCGCCGAGGATCCGGACCATCGCCACGTTCCCCGTCCGGCGCACGTGCGTGCCGCCGCAGAGCTCGACCGAGTAGTCCCCCACCTCGACCACCCGGACGAACTCGCCGTACTTCTCCCCGAACAGCGCGATCGCGCCCTGGTTCTTGGCCTCGTCGAAGGTGGTCTCGTAGATCCGCACCGGGGCGTCCTCGGCCAGCCGCTCGTTGGCCAGCTCCTCGGCCTGCTCGAGCACGTCCCGGGGGACCGCGGAGTGGTGGGGGAAGTCGAACCGGAGCCGCCCCGGCGCGACCAGCGAGCCGGCCTGCCGAGCGTGCTCGCCGAGCACGTGCCGGAGCGTCCAGTGCACCACGTGGGTGGCCGTGTGGGCCCGCGCCGTGGCCTCGCGCCGGGTCGCGTCGACCTCGGCGTGCGCGTCCTCGCCCTCGCGGACCTCACCGGACTGCACGATCCCCGCGTGCACGATCACGTCGCCGGGGCCCCACTGCGCGTCGACCACGCGGACCAAGCCGCCGGGCGTGCGGAGGTACCCGTGGTCGCCGATCTGCCCGCCGGACTCCGCGTAGAACGGGGTGCGGTCGAGCACCAGGCGGACCTCCCGGCCCTCGCCGGCCACCTCGGTCCGGCCGTCCTGGCCGAGCACGGCCAGCACGCGGGCGTCGGCCTCGAGCGTCCCGTACCCAACGAACCCGGTCGGCCCGACCTGCGCCGCGACCTCGCCCAGGTCCTCGCCGGCCCGCCCCTGACGGGCCGCCTGCTTGGCCCGCTCTCTCTGCTCGGCCATCAGGGCGTCGAACCGCTCCTCGTCGATGGCCAGCCCGGCGTCCTCGGCCAGCTCCCGGGTGAGCTCGCGGGGGAAGCCGAACGTGTCGTGGAGCTTGAACACCACGTCGCCCGAGACCGTGCCGCCCTCGGGCACCGCGCCCACCTGCTCCTCGAACAGCGCCATCCCCTGCCGCAGGGTGCCGGCGAAGCGCTCCTCCTCCGACGCCGCCACTTGCTCGATGTAGGCGCGGTTCTCGACCAGCTCCGGGTACGCGTCGCCGAACAGCTCGACGGTCGTCCCCACCAGGTCCGGCATGACCTCGCGCTCGATCCCCAGGCGCCGGGCGTGGCTCACCACGCGGCGGAGCTCGCGCCGGAGCACGTACCCGCGGCCCTCGTTGGAGGGCAGGACGCCGTCGGCGATCAGGAAGGTGGTGGCCCGGCCGTGCTCGGCGACGATCTTGAGGGAGACGTCGGACCGCGGGTCGTCGCCGTGACGCGTGCCCGAGAGCGACTCGCCCACCTCGACCAGCGGGCGGAACAGGTCGGTCTCGAACACGTTGTCCACGCCCTGGAGGACCACGGCCACGCGCTCGACGCTCGAGCCCGTGTCGATGTTCTTGGCCGGCAGGTCGCCGACCACCTGCATCCGGTCGTCGACCTCCTCCTGCATGAACACGTGGTTCCAGATCTCGAGGTACCGCTCCTCGTCGACCTCGGGACCGCCCTCGCGCCCGTACGCCGGACCCCGGTCCACGTAGATCTCCGAGCACGGCCCGGCCGGCCCCGCCGCGTGCGTCCACCAGTAGTTGTCCGCGGCGCCGCGCTTCACGATCCGCTCCCGGGGGATGCCGATGTCCTGCCAGATCTCGATGGCCTCGTCGTCGGTCTCGAACGCGGTCACCCACAGGAGCTCGGGGTCGATCCCGAGCACCTCGGTGACCAGCTCGAACCCCCACCCGCACGACTCGCGCTTGAAGTAGTCGCCGAACGAGAAGTTGCCGAGCATCTCGAACATCGACAGGTGCCGGGCGGTGTGGCCGACCAGGTCGATGTCGACGGCGCGGAAGCACTTCTGCACGGTGGTCGCCCGGGGGAACGGCGCCTGGGCGTGCCCCAGGAAGTACGGGATGAACTGGTTCATCCCGGCGTTGGTGAGCAGCAGCCCCGACTCGGGCGGCGGGATCAGCGACGAGGAGGGGACGCGCTTGTGCCCGCGCTCCTCGAAGAAGCGCAGGAACGTCTCGCGGATCGTCGCACCGTCCACCGGAACGCCCAGTCTACCGGCGCCGGTCGGCAGATCCGGCCGAGCGTCATCGCGAGCGGAGCTCCTCCTCGCGCTCCTGCATGGCCCGCTTGCCCTCGGCGATCGACTCGGACACGAGCTTCGAGAGCTCGAGCAGCCCGCCCCGGGCCTCGCGCGCGATCGTGGAGGGAGCCACCTTCTCCATCTGCTTGCGGGCGAACCGGGCGGTCATGACCGCCCCGGCCGCGCCGGCCCCCAGCCCCACGAACAGCCAGAACAGCCGCTTCATCGGGTCACGAGCCCTTCGTGCCGCCGCGGAACCGGGCCGCCGCCCGGGCGAGCCCCGCCCCCAGCGAGATCACCTTGACCAGCGGCCCCGACGCCGCCTCCTCGACCAGCTTGGTGACCTTCTCCACCCGCCCCACGATCGCCCCCGCCGAGACCAGCATCGTGTCCACGCGGTCGATCTCGCGGTTGGTCTTCTCCACCGACACCTTGACCTCGCCCAGCAGGGGCAGCGTCTCCTGGCGGATCCCGTCGATCAGCAGCTTGGTGCTCTCGAGCGTGCGGAACGTGTTGAGCAGGACCACGCACAGGAACAGGACCAGCAGGCCCCAGAACGCGGCCAGGACGATCAGGGCGATGTCCCCGGCGGTGGCGGCGATGACGGCCATGGGATCACTCCTCGTGGGTTCGGGGTTCAGGCCCGGGCATCATACCGGGGGCCCCCGAGGCGCCGCTCCGGCGGCGTTCCGCGGCAACGCCGGGACGACGAGCGGCCGGTCTGGGGACGCGGGCTCCAGGGGTCGGAGGTCGCGCTCGGCTCGGGCTCGGGCTCGACGCCGTGGAGCCGGCGAGGCCGCAGGCCGACCGAGACCCTCCTAGGGGCACGGGCCCAGGCGGGCGGACACGCCCCGGTGGTCCGAGCCCGGCACCGGGAACGTGGTCGAGCCGGCCGAGCACCACGTGTCCGGCTCGAAGACGTGATCGATCCGCAGCTCGAGCAGCCGGAACAGCCCGGCCTGGTACGTCGTCCCGGCCCAGGAGGAGCGCATGGCGTCGCGCATGGCCCCGGCCAGGGCCCGGTACGCGGCGGTGCGATCGCTCGCGTTCAGGTCGCCGGCCACGATCACCGGGCGCTCGGCGGCCGCCACGTCCGCCAGCAGGCGCTCGACCATCGCCAGCTGACCGGGGAACGAGATCTCGTGCAACGGGTTCGGCAGGTGGAGCACCAGGAGGTCGAAGGGGGCTCCCGGCCGCTCCACCGTGACCCGGAACCCGTCCGTCGAGGGGACCCCGTCGATCGGGACGGCCGGGCTCAGCGGCCACCGGGCGAAGACCGCCAGCGAGCCCTCGTCCCGCGCGGCGTACCCCGGCAGGATCGACCCGAGGAGCCTGCGGATCCTCCACTTCACCTCGACCACCACCAGGACGTCGGGTCGGCGGGCGGCCAGGTCCCGAGCCGCGGCCTCGGGCACCGGGTTCCGGTCGAAGGTGTTGGCCGACACCAGCACGAAGGGGTCGACCGGCTCGGGGACCGAGCGCGGGATCCGCGGGAGGGCGATCGCCACGCCCGTGAACAGCACCAGCGACGCGATCGGCACCAGGTACCAGGGCCGGCGGCGGACGATCGCGAGCGCGGCGCACACCGCGACGGCGACGCCCGTGACGGCGGGCAGCAGGACCGCGAACAGGTCCACCTCGGGACCGACGAGCCGCACCGCGAACCAGAGCCAGGGGACGGCGGCCACGGCGGCGGGCCCGCGCCAGCGCCGGCGTCGGCGCCGATCCCCGGTGCGCGCGACGCGGGGCGGACGATCGGAGGGGAGGGTTCCGATGGGGACCGAGCCGGAGCCAGGATCGGGTTCGACGGGGAGGGGGGACCGCATGGGTCCCGGGACGCTACCGGACCTCCAGGCCGGTCGCAACCTCCCGCGTCGTGGCCGGCTGGACCGCGCCGGGGTCCGTCCTGGCCACCGTGGACAGGGTGCGGGAGCGGTCGCGCAGGAGACGGCCCATCACCACCCCGCACACGCAGGACAGCGCGAACCACCCGCCGAGGACCATCAGCACCTGCGTCACGTCACCGCCTCCTTCCGATCCGATGTGCTTCGTATCGGACGGGTTCGGCCGCGACCTGAACAGGGACGGACGGGCCGCCGAACACGGGCCGAACGGAACCCCCGGCCCCCCGGAGGCCCCCGGCGGGGCGGCGGCGGGCGGGGGCGTCAGTCCCGGTCCTCGGCCGTCTCCTCGCCCTGACCCGAGGGCTCGTAGTAGCGGTGGCCCTCGAACCGGGTGGGGCGGTACTGCTGCTCGACCACGTGCCCCGGGAAGTCGTGCGGGTACTTGTACCCCTTGCCGTATCCGAGCTTGCGGAGCGCGGGATGCCCGGGCTCCTTCAGGTGGAGCGGCACGGGGTCGCTCGAGGCCGCATCCCGCTGGGCCTTGCCGAGCGAGGCGATCACGCTGTTGGACTTGGGCGCGCGGGCCAGGTAGATCGCGGCCTCGGCCAGGTTCAGGCG
>JBHGAT010000460.1:0-1608 GCA_041946645.1 Candidatus Velamenicoccus archaeovorus
TTCGCCGAGCCTCGGCCCGGGCGGGTCAGCCGGCGGCCGGGCTCTCCACCAGCCGCAGCCCGGAGCGCCGGTGGCGAGCGAGGATGTCCTCGGCAGGCACCGGCCGGCTGAAGAAGAAGCCCTGGCCCAGCGGGCAGCCCTGCTCCACCAGGAACCGCCACTCGGCCTCGGTCTCGATCCCCTCGGCCAGCGGTGTCATGCCGAGCCCGCGGGCCAGCTCGATCACGGCTCGGACCATGCTCCCCGCCTGCGGATCGCCGTCGACCCCCCGCACGAACGAGCGGTCGATCTTCAGCACCTCGACCGGGAGATGCTTGAGGCGCGACAGCGACGAGTAACCCGTCCCGAAGTCGTCGATGGCGAGCCGTAACCCCCGCCCGTGCAGGTCCCACAGGATGCGCTGCGTGTGGTCGGGATCCGTCATGGCGGTGGACTCGGTGATCTCGACGATCACGTTGGCGGCATCCACCCCGCCGCCCTGCAGCCGCGAGAGGATCTTCTCCGAGATCTCCGGATGCCAGAGCTGCCGCGGTGAGAGGTTGAAGGACAGCTCGAGCGGGAGGCCCTCCGCACGCCACGCGGCGTCCTGGCGGGCCAGCTCCTCCACCACCCAGTCGCCGATGACGTCGATCAGCCCCATCTCCTCGGCCAGCGGGATGAACTCCCCGGGCGGCACCAGGCCGCCGTTGGGATCGGCCCAGCGCAGGAGCGCCTCCACCCCGACCATCGAGCCCTGCTCGAGGTCCACGACCGGCTGGTAGTGCAGCATCCAGTTCTGGTTCTCGACCGCCTTGCGCAGCCGCGTGGTGAGGGAGAGCCGTCCGAGCGAGTCGTCGCCGGAGGCCGAGTAGACAACGTAGCCGCCCGGCGAGGTCCGCTTGCTCTGGTACATCGCCGCGTCGGCGTTCTTCATCAGGGTGACGGTGTCGTCGGCGTCGCGTGGGAACACGCTGATCCCGATGCTCACGGTCACGTACACCTCGCGCCCCGCCAGCTCGAAGGGTTCGGCCAGGGCGTGCTGGATCCGGGTCACCACGGACTCGGCCACCAGGACGGCGCCATCCGCGCCGTCGGACAGCGGCGTCCCCGGACCGCGGTCCAGGTCGGCCAGCAGGAGGAGGAACTCGTCCCCGCCCTGCCGGGCCACCAGGTCGGTCTCGCGCGTCGCCTCCCGGAGCCGCGCGGCCAGCTGGCGGATCAGCTCGTCCCCCGCCTCGTGGCCGAGGCTGTCGTTCACCAGCTTGAAGTCATCCAGGTCGGTGACGATCACGACGACCGCCGTGTCGTGCCGCCGGGCGCGTGCGATCGCCAGGTCCAGGAGCTCCTCGAACATCGCCCGGTTGGGCAGACCGGTCAGCTTGTCGTGGTAGGCGAGGAACGCGATCTGCTCCTCGGCCCGCTTCTGGTCGGTGATATCGAGCATCACGCCGTGCACGAACGCCGGGCGTCCGTCCTCGTCGCAGACGACGATCGAGGAGTCGCGCACCCACACCACGCGACCGTCGCGCGCGATCAGCCGGTACTCGTACGTGTAGGCGCCTTCGCACTGCCAGGACTCGCGGAGCTGGATCAGGGCCCGCTCCCGGTCGTCCGGGTGCAGGAGGCGGG